>CAYNNA010000056.1:0-18237 GCA_964398375.1 uncultured Thiothrix sp. | reverse complement strand
AATTTGACCGCAAACTTGATGATGTTCAGGTTTGTATAAGTTCAAAGTAACGGTTGAGCAGAATCGCAGGCTGTAAAGAAGCGACGGCATCACGCGGCAGTGACATTGCCAATATTGTTTCCAAAGCCTTTTTGGAAATGAGTTTAACGTCAGATATTTGTTTGCAAAATGCTGGTGGTGTGCGCGTGGATGTGCCAGCAGGCAGCATTACGCTGGGAACGGCTTACACCTTGTTACCGTTTGCCAATACCCTGACGGAAATGGATATGACCGGGAAAGAAATTATCGACTCGTTGGAAGACGGGATTGATTTCGCGCTGAATCCGCAAGGTTCAACAGGTTCATACCCTTATGCGGCAGGTTTGCGTTGGGATGCGGATTTATCTAAAGCCAAAGGCTTGCGAGTTACCAATGTGCAAGTTAACCCGCGTGTGACGGGAGCATGGACAGCCATTGACCCGGCGAAAACTTACAAAGTCGTGACCAACAGTTTCCTCGCTACCGGCGGCGATGGCTACACCACGTTTAAGAACTTGGCAGCCGATAAAAAGCTGAACACGTATTTGGATTACGCGCAATCTTTCGCCGATTACGTCACCCGTGAAACCGCGTCGGGGCGTAGTGTGATGAAACTGCCGGTAGAGGAATACAGCACCCAGCAGTTCATCGACAAAGATGGCATCTTGCGCTGACATCATTTCTTAACACAGTTGCAACATAACGTTCACGGTGAGGCGTTAGGCTCTCACCCGTACATTCACCTTACTAACACCTGTTGAGGATATAGGCATGAGCGATTTACGCACAGTTAATCACCCAGTGGTTGATCCCGATGATATTGGTTATAACACCTCGAATAATCCTTCTTTTGAGCAAATTCTTGAAGCCCGTATGACCCGTCGGGGTTTGTTGCGTGGCAGTTTTGCACTGATGGCAGCCTCCGTGCTGGGTGTCGGTTTGAGTGGTTGTGGTAGTGACAATGATACTGTTGCAGCTACTGACACAGGTACAGCTACAGGCACAAGCGGCTTGAAACTGAGCTTCAACCCAGTAGCAAAAAGCATTGCGGACGCATTGAGTGTCCCAGTCGGTTACACCGCTACTGTATTGGTGGCTACGGGCGACCCGATTAATGCCAGCACACCCGCTTATAGCAATGTGGGTACAGATGATGCTGCCAGTTTTGAATTCCGCGTGGGCGACCATCATGACGGTATGCATTATTTCGGTTTAAATGCTGCGGGTACGGGCATGGATTATAACAATGCCAACCGTGGCGTGCTTTGCCTGAATCATGAGGTTGCTGAAGATTTAGGGTTTGTTCATGCAAACGGGCCGACAGGGTACGGGTCTAGCAGCACTGCCGATCGCCCGACCACAGAAATCGACAAGGAAGTGGCATTGCATGGTGTCACAGTCATGGAAGTGGCTAAAAGTGGCAACACTTATGCCATCAACCGCGCTTCAGGATTGAATCGCCGTATTACCGCTGCTACACCGATGGAATTAACTGGCCCTGCGGTCGGCGAGATGATGGTAACAGCCTATTCCACGGCTGGAACCAATACGCGAGGCACACTCAACAACTGTGGTAATGGTTATACCCCGTGGGGTACGTATTTGACCTGTGAAGAAAACTGGGCAGGTTACTTCTATCGCCGTGAAGACAATAGCGTGCGTACAGCGAAAGAAGTCACGGCATTGGCTCGTTACGGTATCGGTAATGCCACCTCTGGGCGTTATAACTGGTCACGCCCCGGTGCGACGGATAGCACCGATTCATACCGCCGTTGGAACACTGGCGTGACAGGCGCAAGTGCAGCAGCAGACTTCCGCAATGTGGCTAATACCTTCGGCTGGAACGTGGAAATTGATCCTTTCAATCCAACGTCTATGCCGAAAAAGCGTACTGCATTGGGGCGTTTTGCGCATGAAGGTTGCTGGCCTGCCAAACCAGTGGTGGGTAAGCCTGTGGTGTTCTATTCCGGCGATGACGCACGTAACGAATACGTCTACAAGTATGTGTCAGATGCGGTGTGGAGTGCAGCGGATGCTACTGGTGGCATGGCAGCGGGCGATAAATACCTGAATGCAGGTAAGTTGTACGCGGCTAAATTCAATGCTGATGGTACAGGCGAATGGTTGTTGTTGAATATGAGCAATCCACGCGTGGCGAGCTACACAAGGTATGCGTTTGCCAATGAAGGTGACGTTGTTACCCATGCGCGTCTGGCGGCGGATGCTGCTGGGGCAACGAAGATGGATCGCCCTGAATGGGGTGCGGTAAACCCGGTGAATGGCGAGGTTTACTTGACGCTGACCAACAACGTGTCCAGCAGTGGGCGTGGTTCAACTGCCGTGCCGTTGGATGCGGCTAACCCACGCTATTATGCTGATACGAAGGGAACAACAACTAGCCGTGGTAATGTCAATGGTCATATTATCCGCTGGAAAGAAGCGGGTGGTGATCATACTGCTGTTACGTTCAACTGGGATATTTACCTGTTCGGGGCGCAAGCGGATGCAGGTGCGGATGTGAACCTGTCCGGTTTGACGGCTGAAAATGACTTCTCCAGCCCGGATGGTTTGTGGTTCAGTGAATCCACTAAGGGCTTGTTGTGGGTGCAAACCGATGATGGCTACTACACTGATACCACCAACTGCATGATGCTGGCAGCATTGCCGGGTACGGTAGGTGACGGTGCAGCAGCGACCGTGAGCAACACTGGCGTGCCTTCCGGTCAAACCACCGTGGCTACGCGCATGGGTAAAAAAGCCAGCCCAACGGTGGTTAGCCGTTTCTTGGTCGGGCCGCGTGATTGTGAAATCACCGGTATAGCCGAAACCCCAGACGGCAAGGCGATTTTCGTCAATATCCAACATCCGGGTGAGAACAGTGAATCCGTCACTGACCCTACCAAGTTCACGAGCCATTGGCCGAAAGGCGGTTCAGCGCGTCCACAGTCTGCAACCGTGGTCATTACCCGTAACGACGGTGGCAAAATCGCTGTTTAAGGCAAGCAAATAATAAGTTGAGGTTTTATCAGCTTTAGCCCAGTAGCGATACCGGGCTTTTTTACATTTTTATACCAGTGAATGCTTATGCACATATTGATGGTTTCCGACGTGTATTTTCCGCGCGTTAACGGGGTTTCCACCTCGATTCAAGCGTTTCGACAAGCCTTGCACGCCGCAGGGCATCGCGTGACTCTGATTGCCCCCGCTTATGCAGCAGTGACGGATGATGAAACCGACATTATCCGCATCAGTTCGCGCAATGTGATCGTTGACCCCGAAGATCGCATGATGCGCATTCGCCACATCCACCGGCTGACCGAGGAATTGCGGGCGGGGGATTACGACATTATTCATATTCATACCCCGTTTGTGGCGCATTACGCCGGGCTGAAATTGGCACGCAAGCTGAACTTGCCGGTGGTGGCGACCTACCACACCTTTTTTGAAGAATACCTGTACAACTACATTAAGTGGTTGCCGAAAGAGTGGCTGCGCTATACCGCACGGCGTTTTTCGCGTACTCAGTGTGCGGAATTGGACGCGTTGGTCGTGCCTTCCACCGCGATGCAGCAAGTGTTGGTCGATTATGGGGTAACAACGCCATTGACGGTGTTGCCGACGGGGTTGGATATGCAAGTGTTTGCCAGCGGTGACGGTGCTGCGTTTCGCCAGCAACACGGGATTGCCCCGGAACGCCCGATGCTGCTGTTTGTCGGACGGGTGGCATTTGAGAAAAATATCGGTTTTTTGCTGGACGTGACTGCAAAGTTGCGTGAACACATCTCGGATATTTTATTGGTGATTGCCGGTGAAGGCCCCGCCGAAAAAGGCTTGCAAGCGCAAGTGACTCGCCAAGGCTTGCAACAACAAGTGATGTTTGTGGGTTATTTGCCGCGTGATGGTGGTTTGCAAGCGTGTTACAAAGCGGCGGATGTGTTCGTGTTTGCCTCACGTACCGAGACGCAAGGCTTGGTGTTGATTGAGGCGATGGCGTGTGGGACGCCGGTAGTTTCCACCGCTGTGTTGGGGACGAAGGATATTATGCAGGGCGAGCGCGGCGGCTTGATTGCTGAAGAAAACCCCGCTGCTTTTGCCGCACAGGTGGCACGGTTGCTGGGTGATAAGGCGCTACATGCGGCGAAGGTGGAGGAGGCGTTGGTTTACGCGGCTACTTGGTCGCATACGGCGCAGGCGGAAAAGTTGCTGGGGTTTTATCAGCAGGTTCAAGTACAGGGGAACGGTTAGCATAGCGCCACAGCCGCATCTCCAACCCTTGTTTGACCATACCCCATTCGGTATCGAGGATGCTATACACGGCGGTATCGCGCACCAAGCCATCCGGCATAATGGCACTGCGGCGCAATACGCCTTCTTGCACCGCGCCCAGCTTTTCCAGCGATTGGCGCGAACGGGTGTTGCGGATGTCGGTCTTGAATTGCACCCGCAACGTGCCAAAGGTCTCAAACGCATGGCGCATCAGCAGGTATTTGCATTCCAGATTCACGCCGCTGCGCTGGTATTCGCTGGCGTACCAGGTACCGCCGATTTCCAGCTTCATGTGTTTCAGGCAAATGTCGCGGAAACGGGTGCTGCCAATCGCTTTGCCCGTGGCGTTGTGGATGACCGCAAACGGCAGGTCAGTTCCCAAATCACACTGGCGGATGGCGTTGCTGATGAAGGCTTCCATCGGTTCGGGTTCTGCCAGATTGCCGTAGAACATGTATTGCCAGATGCGTTCATCGCGGGCAGCGTGTAATAAATCGGCGATGTGGGTGGTGCTCAGGGGTTCAAGGCGTATTAAACGACCTTCCAAAATGACAGGTTGCAAGGTCATGGTGGTTACTCCTTATCACAATAGGCAAGACAACACACAGAAACTGCCTTGTGCCAAACCCGCGCCTAAGAATGCGCCGATCAGCACATCACTGGGGTAATGCAGCCCTAAAATTACCCGCGATAACGCCACCAATACGGTGAATGGTACGACCAGCACATACCATTCCGGGTAATAGTACAGCAATACCCAGCTAAACCCGACCGCGTGCAAGGTATGCCCAGAGGGAAAGCTAAACTGATCGAGCGCGGCTACATTCTGGAAAATATTGTCGCTGTGGCTGTAAGGGCGTACCCGTTCGGTGGAGGTTTTCAGCCACTTGTAAATCAGCAAGGCGACCAAACCGACCAGCGCCATGTGCGCGGATACCTGCAACGCTTCCAAACCGTAAATCACCGGTAACATCAGCATTAACACATACCAGAATACCCCGTTCCCCAAGCGGCTGATGACAGCAAAAAATAGGCTAATAGGCTTGAGGTGATTGATCCGGTTGAACAACAGGCACAACGGAATTTCACGGTCATTAAGTCGATGCAAGTGCTTCATGTTCATGGTGTACCTCGCGGAGTACGGTTTGAATGGTGTGATGCAGACGTTCCACCACTTTTTCCCAGCTCAAGCCGAGAGCCGTTTGGTGGGCGGCTTGACCTTGGATGCGGCGTAAATTGGGGTCGAGTGCCAGTGTGATGCCTGCTTGAATGAAGGCAGCGTTGTCGTTCAGTGGCACGCTCATGCCGTTAATGCCTCTGTGCAAATGTTCGTGGGCGGCGGCGTAATCGAACGTTACTACCGGCAGACCGCTTGCCATCGCTTCGAGAACCACATTGCCGAAGGTTTCACTGGTGCTGGGGTAGAGGAACAAGTCGCCACTGGCATAGTGTTCAGCTAAGGTAACGCCGGTTTGCATTCCGACGAACAGGCAATCAGGGTGTGCCTCTTGCAGGCGTTTGCGTTCCGGACCATCGCCAACCAAGAGGAAACGCGCGTCGGGTACGTGTTGCTGAATGGCTCGAAAGGCGCTGAAAGCCAGATCGAGGTTTTTTTCCGGCGACATGCGCGATACCAGCGTGACCAGCAATTGTTCCGGGCGAATACCTAAGTGGGTGCGCAAGGTGTTGCAGCGGCGTTGCGGGTTAAAGCGTTCCACATCAATGCCGCGATCCAGTACGCCGAGTTTGGTGTAGCCGTTAGCGCTGAGTTGTTGCTGCAATTCGCGGGTAGGCACGAGCGTCACCAACGTCTGGTTGTGGACGTGGCGCAAATAACGTTTCGCCAGATTGAAAAAACCACTTAGGCGGTAATAGCGGCTGTACTGGTCAAAATTGGTGTGAAAGTCGCTGATAACGGGAATGCCGAGCTTTTTTGCGGCTTTCATTGCGGAATAACCCAAGGGGCCTTCGGTAACGATTTGCACGATGTCGGGGCGCTGCTTTTTCCACAGGCGCTTGAGGGCGTGGTATTGCGGGAAGCCTAGGCGGACTTCCTTGTAAAACGGGAGTGTTAGTCCATTGACGAGGTGTTCCTGAAACAAGGCTTCACGTTGCGGTTTTTCGTGTGCCGTTTGGCGAGGGCGCACCAACTGGATGTGGTAGCCACCGCGTGTGCGCAAACCTGCCACCATACGGCTAATAGAATGCGCCACGCCGTTGATTTCTGGCGGCCAGGTTTCGGTGACGACGCTCAGACGGGTGTGGTTGCTGACAAGTTGAAGGCGGGCGTTTGACACAAAAATATACGTCTCATGGTGAATACCCTGACAATTTTGCAGGTTTAATGCTGCAAGACAGTGACGTTTTTGTGACGGTTATATGTCATCTGGCAAGGTTTATACCGTGGGCGAAAACCGGTAGCCCGCCCCGCGCACGGTCTGGATGTAATGCTCAAAACCGTGTGTCGCCAGTGTTTTGCGCAAGCGCAGAATGTGTACATCCACGGTGCGTTCTTCTACGTACACATTGCGTCCCCATGCGTTGTCCAGCAATTGTTCGCGGCTGTATACGCGGTCGGGGTGTTGCATGAAAAATTTCAGCAAGCGGAATTCAGTGGGACCAAAATCAAGTTCTTGACCCGCAGCGGTGACGCGGTGGCTGAGCGGGTCGAGGGTTAATCCGGCAAATTCGAGCATTTCCGCCGGTTGGGAATGGCGCGTGCGGCGCAATACGGCTTGAATGCGTACCACTAATTCGGCTGGCGAAAACGGTTTGCTGATGTAGTCGTCGATGCCTGCCTGAAAGCCGGAAATGCGGTCGGCTTCTTCGTTGCGGGCGGTGAGCATAATGACCGGAATGTCTTGAGTATTGCCGTCGCGTTGCAGGCGCTTGACCAACTCTATGCCACTCATGCCGGGCAGCATCCAGTCCATCAGAATCAGTTCCGGGCGCTGGCGGTGAATGGCGGTGTAGGCTTGTTCGGCAGTTTCGGCTTCGTGCAAGGTGAAACCAGCACGCCCCAAAGCAAAGCCGACCATTTTGCGGATCGGCTGCTCGTCTTCAACAATTAATATGTTGCTCATGTGAAACCTGTATGAATTTCCTTTTACAGGCGTATTTAAGCGTAGGAGTGTGTCAGTTCTGTGACAGGTCACTTATTTTATGATGTTCTCCTAGCGATTTGGGTATTATTCGTTTAAAACCAGTGTAGTCGAGTTATGCCTATAAACTGAAATCAGTCTTGCGTTATTGCTTGTCTTCACGCTGTCAATTGAATCGGCACAGCCGCAAGGCGTGTTTCTTGCCTTAGCAAAACCCATCCATCTATGGTAGGATGCGCCCGCATAATTGTGACTCACACGGATGCGTATTTTCCCCTATGGCTCGATACATCTTCATCACTGGCGGCGTGGTTTCCTCTTTGGGGAAAGGCATTGCTGCCGCCTCTCTCGGTGCAATCCTCGAAGCGCGTGGTTTGAAAGTCACCATGCTCAAACTGGATCCTTACATCAACGTTGACCCCGGCACGATGAGCCCCTTCCAGCACGGTGAAGTCTTCGTCACGGAAGATGGCGCGGAAACCGACCTCGACCTTGGGCATTACGAGCGTTTTGTCGGTTTCAAAGCCAGCAAGCTCAACAACTTCACCACCGGGCGCATTTACCAGACGGTCATCAGCAAGGAGCGACGCGGCGAATACCTCGGCGCAACCGTGCAAGTGATTCCACACATTACTGACGAAATCAAACGTTGTGTACGCGCGGGCGCGGGTGATGCTGACATTGCAATGGTTGAAATTGGCGGTACAGTCGGTGACATCGAAGCCATGCCTTTTATGGAAGCCATTCGCCAAATGGGGGTGGAAGAGGGCAGAAGTAATGCCTTGTTCATCCACCTGACCCTGTTGCCTTATGTTGCGGCGGCTGGCGAGTTAAAAACCAAACCCACCCAGCACTCGGTCAAGGAATTGCGTTCCATCGGCATCCAGCCCGATATTTTGCTGTGCCGCAGCGAACGCCCCTTCCCTGAAAACGAGCGCAAAAAGATTTCCCTGTTCACCAATGTAGAAGAACGCGCCGTCATTTCTGCGGTCGATTTGGACAATATCTACAAAATTCCTCTATGGCTGCACGCGCAAAAATTGGATCGCATCGTCGCCGAAAAATTTGGGTTAACCAACTTGCCGGAAGCTGATCTTTCCGACTGGAAAAATGTGGTCAGCTCGATGGAATTCCCCGAAGCGGAAATCACCGTGGCAATGGTCGGTAAATACGTCGATTTGACCGAATCGTACAAATCCTTGAACGAAGCGCTGACCCACGCGGGCATCCAGACGCATACCAAGGTCAAGATTCACTACCTCGATTCCGAACGCCTCGAATCTGACGACGAACAAGCCTTTGAACTCTTGGGCAAAGTCGATGCGATTCTTGTTCCCGGCGGTTTTGGGAATCGCGGTGTTGAAGGCAAAATCCGTGCAGCCCAGTATGCGCGTGAAAACAAAATCCCGTACCTCGGTATTTGCTTGGGGATGCAGGTCGCAGTCATCGAGTTTTCACGCCATTGTGCAGGCTTGGCAGGCGCACACAGCACCGAATTCGCGCCGGATTCCCCGCATCCGGTCATCGGTTTGATCACCGAATGGCAGGCGGAAGATGGCACGATTGAAACGCGCTCCCACGATTCCGATCTGGGCGGCACGATGCGCCTTGGTGGGCAGCCGTGCGTGTTGCAAGAAGGCTCGTTGGCACGCGCCACTTATGGCACGGCGCAAATTGTGGAACGCCATCGCCACCGTTACGAATTCAACAACCATTACCGCGAAACGCTGGTTAAGCACGGGCTGGTATTGTCTGGCACGTCTATCGACGGTAATTTGATCGAAATGGTTGAGTTGCAAGATCACCCCTGGTTTTTGGCTTGCCAGTTCCACCCTGAATTTACCTCGCGTCCACGTCAAGGGCATCCGCTGTTTAGCGGCTTTGTCAGCGCGGCACGCGGTTATCACGAAACCAAAACGAGCAGCAAACGATCATGAAACTGTGCGGATTTGACGTCGGGCTGGATCAGCCGTTTTTCCTGATTTCAGGCCCTTGCGCGATTGAAACCGAAAAACTGGCGCTGGAAACCGCCAGCAAGTTGAAGGAGATGACCACCCGTTTGTGCATTCCCTTCATCTACAAATCGTCGTTTGACAAGGCTAACCGCTCGTCGCACAACAGCGCACGCGGCGTAGGGCTGGAAGCGGGTTTGCGGATTCTGGAGCGCGTCAAAACCGAGATTGGTGTACCTGTGTTGACCGATGTCCACGAAGACACGCCGATGGATGAAGTCGCGAGTGTGGTGGATGTGTTGCAAACGCCTGCGTTCCTGTGCCGCCAGACCAATTTCATCCAAAGCGTGGCGCGGACTGGCAAGCCGGTGAACATTAAAAAAGGGCAATTCCTCGCGCCGTGGGACATGGGCAACGTGGTGGAAAAAGCCCGTGCGACTGGCAATCAGCAAATCATGGTGTGCGAACGTGGTTACAGCTTCGGCTACAACAACCTCGTATCGGATATGCGCAGCCTCGCGATTATGCGTGAGACGCAATGTCCAGTGGTGTTTGATGCTACGCATTCGGTGCAATTACCGGGCGGGCAGGGCAGTTGTTCCGGCGGGCAGCGCGAACACGTACCCGTTTTAGCACGGGCAGCGGTCGCTGTCGGTATTGCAGGCTTGTTCATGGAATCACACCCTGACCCCGCCAATGCGCTCAGCGATGGCCCCAATTCATGGCCAATGGATCGTATGGAAGAATTACTGGTGACGCTAGTGGAGCTTGATCGCGTCATCAAGGCACAGAAATTGCTAGAAAATACTTTGTAAATTTATTGGGAATAACGAAATGTCTGAAATTAAATCCGTAAAGGCGCGTGAAATCATTGACTCACGCGGCAATCCTACCGTTGAAGCCGATGTTATCCTCAGCAATGGCGTCATGGGTCGCGCTGCTGTGCCATCCGGTGCATCCACGGGTTCGCGTGAAGCGATTGAATTGCGTGACGGTGGCGCACGTTATCTGGGCAAGGGCGTGCAAACCGCTGTTGCCAACGTGAACGGCGAAATCGCCAAAGCCATTGCGGGCATGGATGTTACTGATCAACGTGGTATCGACCGCGCCATGATTGCGTTGGATGGTACAGATAATAAAGCACGTTTGGGTGCAAACGCGCTGCTGGCAGTGTCGATGGCAACCGCACACGCGGCGGCTAACGCCCAAGGCTTGCCACTGTACCAATACCTCGGCAAAGCCAATGCCTACAAACTGCCTGTGCCGATGATGAACATCATCAATGGCGGCGCACACGCGGACAATAGTGTGGACATGCAGGAATTCATGATTTTGCCTGTTACCGCACCAAGCATGGCTGAATCCATTCGTTATGGTGCAGAAGTTTTTCACAGCCTCAAATCCGTGCTGAAAAAGCGTGGTTTGAACACGGCGGTGGGTGATGAAGGCGGTTTTGCACCGGATTTGTCTTCTAACGAACAAGCGATTGAAGTCATTCTGGAAGCGATTGACAAAGCAGGCTTCAAAGTCGGTCAAGACATTTGGTTGGGTCTGGACGTTGCCAGTTCTGAATTCTACAAAGACGGCAAATACGTGCTGGAATCGGAAGGCAAGAGCTTCAGTGCTGAACAATTCACGGCTTATCTCGAAAACTGGGTTAACCAGTACCCTATCCTGACCATCGAAGATGCGATGGCGGAAGGGGATTGGGCCGGTTGGGCGCATTTGACCAAGGTTTTGGGCAAGCGCGTGCAATTGGTGGGTGACGATCTGTTCGTCACCAATACGAAGATTTTGCAAGAAGGGATCGACAAGGGTATTGCGAATTCCATCCTGATCAAGGTTAACCAAATTGGTACGCTGACTGAAACGTTGGAGGCGATCAGCATGGCGCACAAAGCAGGTTACACCACGGTCATGTCGCACCGTTCGGGCGAAACGGAAGATGCCACCATTGCAGACTTAGCGGTTGCGACCAATGCTTGCCAGATCAAGACGGGTTCGTTGTCGCGCTCTGATCGGATTGCGAAATACAACCAGTTGCTGCGTATTGCCGAACAGCTCGGTAGCAACGGGGTGTACGCAGGAAAATCAGCGTTTAAGCAATTGGGTTAATCTCAGCCACCTAAGCATTGCTATGCAAAAGCCCGCTCTAGTGTTAGAGCAGGGCTTTTTCCTTAAGTTAACACGCGCAGCTACTTTTGCCTTTTTTGCCGTTTTTCCCCGCGTCGTTACTCGCTTCATCGCCTTTGCGTCCACGATCAGTATTGCTGATAGCACCGCCGCCATTGCCTTCTTTGTCACTCAGCGAACCAGCCCCACCGGCACTGCCGTCACTGCCATTACTGGAGCCAGTGTTACCGGCATGACCACCACCAACGCCAGAGCAGCTTGAACCGCCACCAGACCCACCACTGCCTTGCCCATTTTCGGTTTGACTTCCGCCTTCGGAGCCACCGCCTTTTAGGATCTTCAGAAATTGTTCAAGCAAAGGGATGAGTTTGGAGAGATCCATGTTTCCGCCAGCGCCCTGCATACTTTTTTCGAAGGATTGAGTCGCACTAGCACTGGGGAGGGTTGCGCTAGAGGATATACCTTGCGAACTGATATTATTAAGGCTATTACTGTGATTGTTTGCCCCGTATCCACTATTAATAAATGTCATGACTAATCTCCTTGTCATTATAGATAAAGGTTACTGTCACGCAGCAACCTGCTTGGATGATGTGCCATATTCAAAAAAATTCGCGAATATTCACACCATGTTTTTCCATAGTAATTAATAATTTTCAACAGTTTGCCAACAAGAACCCCAACGCTGCTGATTAACCGATGAATGGTATCATTTTCGTATTCAAAGGAAATTTTGCGTCAGGCGTCCAATGTTTTTGCCAGCGCTGCGGTATCATCTGCTATCCTTTTGCGATGAATACCTTTTACGATTGTTGATCCTTCACTTATGAATATGACACGCACTTTATTCTGGGTTCTCAGCTTGCTGGCATTTGCTTTATTTGTGCGCTTGTGGGTAGGGCCTGCGAGTTACCCTGACATTCAGCATTTAGAACAAAAAATTGAGCAGCAAAATGCTGCAAACGATGAGCAAGCTGAAATCAAACGCCTGTTACAAATGGATGTGGTGGGCTTGTCCAAAGATGACGAAGCCGTGGAAGAGCACGCACGCAGTGAATTGGGCATGGTACGTGAGGGCGAAACCTTCTATCAGGTGATCCTGAAATCCGACCCGGAAGCCACCGCACCCGTGCCACAAGTGAAAGCAGCTCCGCATGTCGAATAAGGTGTGGGTGGTAATTCCCGCCGCCGGAGTCGGGTCACGGATGCAAGCGGATCGACCGAAGCAATACCTGCCGCTGCTGGGTAAAACCGTGATTGAACACACCTTGGGTTGCTTTCTAACCCATCCGGCGGTGACAGGCATGGTGGTGGCGGTGAGCGAAGGTGATCCGTTTTGGGCGGAACTTATGGCAAGCACCCTTAACCAGTACCCGCAGTTGCATACCGCTCCCGGTGGGCGTGAGCGCTCAGATTCTGTGCTCAATGCCTTGAATTATTTGGTCGATACCTTGCAGATTGCACCAGAAACAGGAGTGCTGGTGCATGACGCTGCTCGCCCGTGCTTAAGCCGTGCCGACTTGGATAAACTGTTAGCCATCGGCGGCAATGAAGCGGCGGGGGCAATTCTCGCCACACCAGTACGTGATACCATGAAACGCGCTCAAGCCGATATGGCGCGGATTTCACATACCGAAGACCGCAATGGTTTATGGCACGCGCTTACCCCGCAAATGGCGAGTTTAGGGCTGTTACGCACAGCGCTGGCGGATGCCTTGGAAAAGGGTGTCGCGGTGACTGACGAAGCCTCTGCGCTGGAACACGCAGGGCTAAATCCGTTACTGGTGGAAGGTGATGCCCGCAATCTGAAAATCACCCGTCCCGCTGATTTGGCGTTAGCAACGTTCTTTTTGAGCGCACCCAGCGTAATGTCTTAGCCGGATTGATCCAGCAAATGAATCCAGTGCATCACTGGTAAATCACTGCCTTCTTGCAAATGCGTTTGGCAGCCGATATTCGCGGTGACAATTGCTTCTGGCGCGTTTGCGGTCAGACTGGCGAGTTTATTGCGGCGCAATTGCTGGGAAAGTTCCGGCTGTAAAATCGAATACGTACCCGCTGAACCGCAACACAAGTGTTCATCCGCCACGGGGACGAGTACGTAGCCGCAATCTGTGAGGATATTTTCCACCACACCGCGAATCTTTTGCCCGTGTTGCAAGGTGCAGGGCGGATGCCATGCAACTTTTGTGGCTTGGGCGGGGGCGAGTTGCTGGTAATTTTCTTTGGCAATGATTTCGGCAATGTCTTTGCACAAGTTGGAAATGCGCTCGGCTTTAATCCCGTATTCGGGGTCGTGACGCAGGTGGTGAGCGTACTCTTTCACCATCACCCCACAGCCACTGGCGGTGGTAACAATCGCTTCAACACCGCCGCCTTGTTTGGACAGGTAAGGCCACCAAGCGTCGATATTACGCTTCATGTAACCCAATGCGTCTTCCGGTGCGCCCAAGTGTTGACTAACTGCGCCACAGCAACCGGCTTTGGGGGCAACCACTAAACTGATGCCGAGTTTGTCTAACACCCGTGCGGTTGCCGCATTGATGTCGGGGGAGAGGGCTGGTTGCACGCAACCTTCCAGCACCAAAATCCAGCGATTATGACGAGCTTTAGGCCAATCACCCGCCGGGCGTGGTGCGGTAATTTTGCTGGCGAGTTTTTCAGGCAGTAACGGTTTGAATGTACGCCCCAGTGTTAAGCCCAAACTGAACAGATTGGTTTTAGGCAAAAACGTGCGCAGCCGTTTGCGTAAGGTGCTATCAGCGCGTTCCCGCCCGACGTGTTCTTCGGCGAGATGTCGCCCAATATCCAGTAACTTGCCGTATTCCACGCCAGAGGGGCAGGTGGTTTCGCAACTGCGGCACAGCAAGCAACGGTCAAGGTGTTGCAGGGTTTTACGCCCACTGTCTGGGGTGTTTTCCAGATTGCCTTCCATCAGTTGTTTGATGAGGTAAATACGCCCGCGTGGACCGTCGTTTTCATCGCCAAGCAATTGATAAGTGGGGCAGGTGGCATTGCAAAAGCCACAGTGTACGCAGCGGCGTAAAATGTCTTCGGCGACTTTGCCAGCCGAGGTGTGCCGCAGTGCGGAGAGTATCTGGGTTTGCATTACCAGTCCTTGTACATTCGACCAGGGTTGAAAATACCGTGCGGATCCATCGCTTGTTTTAAGCGTTGCTGCACATTGCGTAAATTATCAGGCAGTGGATGGAAGGGGTTAACCCCCGGCAAACTGCCACGATACACCGTGGCGTGACCGCTGCCTTTGTGCGCAATATTGCGGATCAGGTTGACCGGAATATTGGTGTATACCCAACGCTGTGAGCCGCCCCATTCCACCAAGGAATTGCCTTCCAAACGGCTGATAACGCTGGTGGCAGGTGGGAATGATAAGCGCCACAGCGGGCGGTCGTATTGCTGGAAAAATTCGTGGGTTTGGTTGCGCAAGGCTAACCAGAATTCGTCGGCATTATTGATGGCGTCACCGCCAATTTTCCGGTGCGAGGCAAACACATGGCTGGGCACACCACTCAGCCGCAAATACAGACAACCGTCAAAATAACAGGTAGCACTCAACGGAAAAGTGGAGCGGCGCATGGTGGTGGTTAATTCAAACGCTTCTTCGCTGGGCATTTCTAGCGCTAAGGTCAGTTCAGTAACAGGACGCGGCATGACTTTCAGCGAGACTTCCAGAATAACCCCAAGCGTTCCCATTGAGCCGGTAATCAGCCGTGAAATGTCGTAACCGGCAACGTTTTTCATGACTTGCCCGCCAAAGCTTGCCACTTTGCCGTAACCGGTGATCAGTTTCACGCCGAGTACATGGTCACGCACCGAGCCTGCCCAAGGGCGAGCGGGGCCGGATAAACCGGCAGCGACCACACCACCGATGGTGGAGGCTGCGCTGAAACAGGGTGGTTCAAATGCCAGTTTTTGCCCATTGGCTGCCAGCAAGGCTTCAATGTCTTGCAGGCGTGTTCCCGCACGGGCGGTGATGCACAGTTCCGAGGGTTCGTAAGCAATCACCCCGGTGTGCGGGGAAACTTGCAGCGTTGTGCCGTTGGTTTCATTGCCGTAAAAGGCTTTGCTGCCACCGCCGATAATGGTTAACGGTTGGTTTGCAGCAATCCCTGCTACGACCTGTTCTTGCAATGTTGAGGTTATATCGTTATCAGCAATCATATCAGGCCCGAATCAAAATCTTGGCAGTTCAGGATGGGAAAGCTGCCCGTGATGGACATGCATTGCACCCAGTTCTGCGCAACGGTGCAAGGTAGGGACAGCTTTTCCGGGGTTCAATAATTCGTCAGGGTCGAATGCACGTTTGACGGCATGGAAAACTTCGAGTTCGGCTTCGCCAAATTGCACACACATCGAGTCCAGCTTTTCATGCCCAACGCCGTGTTCACCTGTAATAGAGCCTCCGACTTTAACACATAACTCCAGAATATCCGCACCGAAACGTTCGGCTTTTTCCAATTCACCGGCACGATTGGCATCGTAAAGAATCAGTGGGTGTAAATTGCCATCACCGGCATGGAACACATTCGCAACCCCTAAGCCGTATTGCTGCGAATAGTCATTAATTTTGTTTAAGACATGTGCCAGATGTTTGCGGGGAATTGTGCCATCCATGCAGTAATAATCCGGGGAGATACGCCCCACGGCGGGGAAAGCGGCTTTGCGCCCTGCCCACAAACGCGCTCGTTCGGCGGCGGTTTTGGCAATGTGAATCGTGCCTGCGCGGTGATTTTTGAGAATGGCACTGACGCGGGCAACTTGTTCGCTGACTTCATCTTCGGTGCCATCAAGTTCGCACAGTAAAATGGCATTCGCGTCAACTGGGTAGCCTGCGTGGATGAAATCTTCGGCGGCACGAATCGCGGGGTTATCCATCATTTCCAACCCGGCAGGGATAATGCCTTTGCTGATAATCGCGGCTACCGCATCACCGGCATCATTCACCGCTGTGAAATCAGCCATTAACACTTGCACGGTATCGGGTTTGACGGTGAGTTTCACCAATACTTCGACGACCACGCCTAACATGCCTTCCGAACCGGTCAGCAATGCCAGTAAATCGTAGCCGGGGGTGTCTTGGCGGTCATTGCCGATAGTCATGAGTTCGCCATCAATGGTGACGAGTTTGATTTCGAGAATATTGTGTACCGTCAAGCCGTATTTCAGGCAATGCACCCCGCCGGAATTTTCCGCCACATTCCCGCCAATCGAGCAGGCAATTTGTGATGAAGGATCGGGGGCGTAGAACAGCCCTAAGTGGTCCACGGCTTGGCTGATGGCGAGATTGCGCACTCCCGGTTGCACACGGGCGTGCAAATTCGCAGTGTCAATGTCCAAGATTTGTTTGAAACGCGCCAGACTTAACACAATGCCGTTTTCGTGAGGCAGCGCCCCGCCGGAAAGCCCCGTACCCGCCCCGCGTGCTACCACCGGCACTTTCAGGCGCGAGCAGGTTTTGAGGATCAATTGCACTTGCTCAGTGGTAGTGGGTAAGACCACGGCGAGGGGCAAATGCCGGTAAGCGGTCAAACCATCGCACTCATAAGGGTGCAGATCCTCCTTCGCGCTGAGGATCGCATCCTCCGGCAAAATGTCTTTGAGTTGCCGTAGCAACGCTTGCTTGGGGGCTGTGGCAGTGTTCACTGAAATAATCTGACCTTGACTAATTGTGTTATGCAACCACTACTGTAGCGTATTTCCAACAGAAAATTAATATCTGTGGCTAAACGGCAGCAATCTGTGCAAACAGCCCGCCGACATTCACTCGCGCCCGCAGTTTCGCCGCGAGCAAATACAAGCCGCCCAGCTTGCGGTGCAAAAACAACGCATCCGCAGGCGGCGTGTGCCAGTAATCCTGTTCGATGCTCAACGCCATCCCCCCATCGCGGATACGGCTGGCGAGATTCGAGGTGCCAAAATCATACGCACCTTGCCAGCGTAACGGTTCGCAGGCTTGGGCAAATAAGTCCAGCACCGCTTCGCGTTGTGCGGGTTTGATGTATTCCTGAAAGAAACCGATTTGCACCGCACCCGCTTCCATCATGGCACGATCCTGTTGCACCGCGCCTTGCATCAGATGCCGATAGCCTTCGGCGATGGTGGCGGGGTATGCACGGGTTGCACCAAAGTCCAGCAAAATCAATTGCCCCGTGTCACGGTCGTAACGGTAATTGGCGAAATTCGGGTCGGTCTGCACCAGTCGGAACTGGAAAATTTCGCGGAATAACAAGTCCATTAGCAACGTTATCAAACGATCCCGTTCTTCCTGTGGCGCATTACTCAATGATTCAATCGGCACACCGCCAATGTGCGTCATTGCCAGAATATTCACGGTGGTGAAATCGTCATGCACGGCAGCTAGGGTGAATTCGGGGCTATCCGCCAGCAGGGTTTGGTAACGCTGCATGTGCGCGGCTTCCTGCCAATAATCGGCTTCCTGATGCAATTGCTGTTTGGCTTCTTCTAAGAGGTGTTGGTAGTCCACACCTTTGGGGATCAAGCCGGAAATTCGTAGCAAGGTAGCGACGTTATCCACATCGCTGCTGATGCTTTCACGCACGCCGGGGTACTGGATTTTCAATGCCAGATGCCTCCCGTCTTTGGTGTGCGCCGAATGCACTTGCCCAATCGAAGCTGCTGCTAAAGGTTGAAACGAGAACTGTTGGAAGCGGGCGTTCCAGCCCTTGCCCCAGTTGTCATCCAGCACTTTTACCAACTGGCTCAGCGGCATGGGTTTGGCGTCGGAG
>CAYNNA010000055.1:0-18321 GCA_964398375.1 uncultured Thiothrix sp. | reverse complement strand
AGAAATGGCTGGCTTGCTGGGTGTGTTGATTCAACGTGTCGGACACCAATTGGCACAAGTCTTGGTATAGCTGCTCAATCACTTCAGGCGCATGGCTTTTGACTAGGTTAAATTCGAGTGCGGGTAAGGTGAGTGCCCCAGCCTGTTGGTAAAAACGGGCTTCAATGGCTTTAATTCGCGCGCGGTAATCTTGTTCTGCCGTTGGATTGCTGATACCGAGTTGTGCGTAAAGGCTGGCAGGGCGCTGGTGTTTGACCGCGTAGTGATTATGTTTGAGGGAAATATTATAGCTTTGATTGCCTGAACGGATTTCAATATCGGTTGGGTTGCCTTGGGTGGCTTCTTCGTCTGTGAGGCGACGTAGGGTAAACGGCGGAGTCAGATGAGAAATGCGATTTTGCGCTATCCACTGTGCTGCTTTTTGGCATTGCTGTTGGTAATAGGCTTGCGTGACAGTGGGCAGTGCATGAAAACGGGTCTGGTCGCGTTGTTGGTCAAGTTGCGTTTTATGGTCGTGTGGTTGGCAAGGAAGCTGCGTCAGCAAAACGTTTGCCAAGCAATATTCCAGAGCGCGTCCCTGATCGTTGGAAGTAGTAGCCATAAAAATTCACGCCAATAGTGATAAAACTTCGCCGCAATATAGCATGATTGTTTTTCAATCCATCAATGTACGTTTTGGTAAATTCTTGTAGCCACGCCTCGGATGAAGCTGCGACACCGTGCCAAAAATGGTAAAGTACCCCCTGTATTTCCGCCCCTATGTTCGTTCATGTTCGTTTCAAGGATTGTTTCATGCTAGTTGCTGCCAATGTCACCATTCAGTTCGGTGCTAAACCGCTATTCGATAACGTTTCCGTCAAATTCGGCGACGGCAACCGCTACGGCTTGATCGGCGCGAATGGCGCGGGCAAGTCCACTTTCATGAAAATCCTCTGTGGGTTGCAAGAGCCGACCCACGGCAACGTCTCCAAAGACCCCAACGAACGCATGGCGTATTTGCGTCAGGATCAATTCGCGTTTGAGGACGTGCGGGTACTCGATGTGGTCATGATGGGACACGCTGAAATGTGGAAAGTCATGTCTGAAAAAGACGCGATTTACGCCAATATGGAAGCCACCGAAGACGATTACATGAAAGCGGCAGAACTTGAAGGGCAGTTCGCGGAAATGGATGGCTACACCGCTGAAGCGCGTGCTGGTGAATTGTTGTTGGCGGTTGGGATTCCCACTGAGCAACACAACGGCCCGATGAGCCAAGTTGCTCCCGGTTGGAAGTTACGAGTACTGTTGTGCCAAGCCCTGTTCGCCAACCCCGACATTTTGTTGCTGGACGAACCGACCAACAACCTCGACATCAACACCATCCGCTGGTTGGAAGAAACGCTCAATAATCGCGATTCCACCATGATCATCATCTCGCATGACCGCCACTTTTTGAACCAAGTGTGTACCCATACGGCGGATTTGGACTTCGGCAAAATCCAGATTTACCCTGGCAACTACGACGATTTTATGGAGGCTTCCACCCAAGCGCGTGAACGTCAAGCCAATGCCAACGCCAAAGCCAAGGAACGCATCGCGGAGTTGCAGGATTTCGTGCGCCGTTTCTCTGCCAATAAATCCAAAGCAAAACAAGCGACTAGCCGCCGCAAATTGATCGAAAAACTCAAGCCGGAAGACATCAAGCCATCCAGCCGCCAATACCCGTGGATTCGCTTTGAGTACGACGAAAAAGAACGCCTGCACCGTTTCGCCGTCGAAGTCGAAAACCTCACTTTCGGTTACGATGGCATGGACAAGCCACTGATCAACAACTTCAGTTTCACCATTGAAGCCGGTGAAAAAGTCGGCATTATCGGCGAAAACGGTGTGGGTAAGACCACCCTGCTAAAACTGCTGGAAGGCAAATTACAGCCACAAAAAGGCAGCATCAAATGGGCGGAAAAAGCCCGCCTTTCCAGCTACGAGCAAGACCACGAAGACGACTTCAAAAGTGACATCAGTCTCACCGATTGGATGGCAGATTACGTGCGCAAAAGCGGCTACGAAGGTGAAGACGCTGAAACCCAAAACCGTGGCACACTCGGACGTTTGCTATTCGGTGGTGATACCGTGAAAAAGCCAGTGCGCGTGCTGTCCGGTGGTGAAAAAGGTCGAATGATTTTCGGGCGCATGATGCTCTCGCGTACCAACGTGATGCTGATGGACGAACCCACTAACCACTTGGACATGGAATCCATCGAATCCCTCAACGGTGCGTTGGATAAATACGACGGCACGCTGATGTTTGTATCGCACGACCGCGTATTCGTCGGCTCCTTGGCAACCCGCATTTTCGACGTGAAAGGCGACGGCACGATTGTTGATTACCGTGGCACTTACGAAGAGTATTTGAGCAGCCAAGGGTTGGATTAACTTACGGACAAGTGAACGCCGCGAGTTTATCCTCACACGCGCTGATCTTCCCGCCCGGCAAGGCCACAGCATCTTGCAAAATCGTGCAAGCTGCCGCCCTCGCCCCCACCACGCCGTGCTCGGCTTCCAACAATGCCAGTTTATCGATGACTTTACTGGTATTGCAATCACGCTTACGATCCGCGCTGACTGCCACTTGATAGGTGCTCGCCGCCTGTACGTACAGCCCTTCTGCCAGATAGCGATCCGCTACCGCCAGATAAAACTGCTTGTCGAGGAGTACTTTGTTGGCAGGGTTCAAGCCACGGGCAGCGCTGCAAGCCGCATCGCTGATGGTCTTTTCTACCGAATCCAAGGGTGCAAGCCAAGCGCGGGCGATGCACAGGTTGTTTTGAATCCAGTCGATTTTATCGTTCAATTTGACCGCCATTTCCAGTGCTAATTGTGCCTCATCCGCACTGCGCAACGGCGGTTCGGTGGATACCAGCAGCACGCCCAAGTTTGCCCAAGCAAACACATTGCCGCAATTCTGCCCAATAGCTTGCGCGTATTTTTCCAGCGCTTGAATCGGACGATTATTGTTAAACAGCAAGGTCGCATCGCTTTCGGTACGGTTGGAAGCCAGTATTTCCTGTGGTTTGGCAGCAGCACGATTGGCACACTGTGCTTGCAAGGCTCTGACCGACGGCAATTCCACCAACGGGGCAGGAGGCGGCTCGGGGAAGGGGGCAGCACTAGCAGGCGAGGCTGTACCATAAGCCAAGGGTTCCACCATGATCATACTGCGCATCGATAAGGTGTCAGGCTCAAACGCACGCGCATCCGGCAATTCTGGGTACAACGACGGTGCAGTAGCTGTGGCTATTATCGGTTCGGGCAATTTCAATGCAATTTGCGCCACTTCCGGTACCTCCGATGCCTTGCAGACTTTGGTAATGGGGTAATCAGGGCAGAGCAAACGGGTTTTATCCAAGGCACTGCCAATGGTTTGCCCCAGAATATGCCGCAAGGTGTCATTACCGCTTGCCAGTTGGCGGGCATGAGCGGAATGCAGGTCACGCAATAAGGTTTCAAGGGTTTCGGGGGTCACTTGGCTGCTTTGCAAGCGCGAACAGTAATCGAACCATTCGCCCAGTCGGCTATCGGGATGTTCCATCGAAGCGGCTTCCCCAGCGCAATAGTAATACAGGTTGTGGCTTTCCGAGGCGACACTCAGCAACTGGGTGCGGGCTTCGCGCAGCATGTCACGGATTAAATTCATATTGAGGGCTTTGGGGTCGTGGTCGCCCAGTGTGCGCTCGAAGTGAAAAATGCGCCCATCGAGTTCCACTTGCAGGAATAACTTGCCCTGATCTTGATAGACCGTGCCGGTGATATTGCGCCGCCCGAAAATGCTGCCGATAAATTCCACCACGTCGTTGATGGAAATGCCAGTTTCAGGCAGTTTAATGCTGGAGCCAAGCAAATAATCTTCGTTGTTGCCGGTCACTGCATCAATATTGATCTTGCCATTCGCATTGCTACTGGTGCGTTTGACGGTGGCGTAAATGTCGTTTTCTGCCAGCAATAATTCTTGTTTGAGCGTATTGGCGATAATGCGCCCAGCGTCAGCATGGCTGGCACTCATGCTTTGCGGCACGGTGAAGGCTTTCACCAAGACCAAATCTGCGCTATCCACCGCTTTGGAGACCACAAACAGTACGATTAAAAACAGCCCCAAGGTGGCAAACAGGCGCAAAAATCCCATCAAGCGCTCAGTTAGCAGCCGCATAAAGTCGAGGGAATGGAGCACCCAAGCCTTTAGACGCTTGCCTAGGCTCAAAGGTGACGCAGAATCATCCGGTGGTGGAGGTATGTCAGTCATGGATGCCCGTTTCCTTTAACAAGTGTTTTATAGAGTATAGGCAATATAAACACGACCAATGGTTTTATGGCAGAATGAGTGCATTGCAACAAAGGGAGTACCACCATGAATATCACCGTTAATGTCGACATGACCCCCGAAGAACTGCGCCGCGTCATGGGCTTGCCCGATGTGCAAGAGTTCAACCGCGAAGTCATGGCACAAATGCTGAAGAAAATGCAGGAGGGGGTGGAAGGCTTCGACCCGCTCACATTTTTCAAACCGGGGGTCGCAGGCAATGCCGATATGTTTAAGCAATGGGTGGATCTATTTGGGAAATTTGGTGGCACAAAAAGCTAAAACGTCCCTAGGGCATCCAGCAAACGTTCCACATCTTCCGCCGTGTGCGCCGCCGACAATGTCACCCGCAACCGTGCGGTTTCCAATGGCACGGTGGGCGGGCGAATGGCTGTCACCAGAATCCCCCGTTCCTCCAGTTTGCGACTGATTGCCAGCGCTTGTTCGCTGCTGCCCACCACAAGCGGCTGAATCGCGGTGTCAGATGGCATTAACGGCAAACCCAGTTGTGCCGCACCGCTGCGAAACTGCTGAATCAGGGTGCGCAAATGTTCGCGCCGCCAACTTTCAGTTTGCACCAGTTGCAAACTGACTAACGTAGCGGCGGCAACCGCAGGCGGTTGTGCGGTGGTATAAATCCAAGTGCGGGCAGTTTGCATCAGGTATTCGATCAAGTCGTGACTGCCTGCAACGAATGCGCCTGCTGTCCCCAGTGCTTTTCCTAAGGTTCCCATCAGAATCGGCACGTCGTCTTGGTTCAACCCAGCGGCTTCCACTAACCCCGCCCCCGTATTGCCCAATACGCCAAACCCGTGGGCATCATCCACCATCAGCCAAGCGTCATGATGACGTGCCATTGCGGCAAGTTTGGCAAGCGGCGCAACATCGCCATCCATGCTAAATACGCCATCGGTGAGAATCAGTTGGGTTGGTGACTCAGCGTCTTGTGCCATCAGGCGTTTGCCAAGGCTGGCGGTGTCATTGTGCGGGTAACGGATCAGCTTTGCACCGGATAACAACGCCGCATCGACCAGCGAGGCATGGTTCAAACGGTCAGCATACACTAGGTCATTGCGCCCGGTCAGGAGCGCGTTGACTACGCCCAGATTTGCCATATAGCCTGTGGAAAACAGCAGGGCACGTTCCCGCCCCGTGAATGCGGCTAACGCCTCTTCAAGCTGCTGATGCGGGCGGGAATGCCCATTCACCAAGTGCGCTGCACCGCTGCCGACACCGTAAGCATTCGCGGCTTGCTGGAATGCATGGATAACGTCAGGGTGATTAGCCAGCCCAAGGTAATCATTGCTGCAAAACGTCAATAAGGGTTTGCCGTCAATCTGGCGCTGGGGTTGCTGCGGGGAATCGGCGACGCGGGTACTGCGGTAAAGATGCCGGGAACGGCGTAAATCGAGTTCTGAGCGAATTTTGGTAAATTTGGGATCGTCAGGCATTGGGATAGCTTACTAACGTAGGGGCGAAAAATCTTCCGCCCCCACCTGCCATTACGCTTTCTTAATCATGAAAGTGTAGTCGCCGCCAGATTCGCTGCTGCTCATCATTTCATTGCCAGTTTGCTTGCAAAAAGCTTCCATATCCTTAACAGAACCTGGGTCAGTAGCGATGACCTTCAGGATTTCGCCAGAAGCCAAGCCGTTAATGGCTTTTTTAGTGCGCAGAATGGGCAGTGGGCAATTTAAGCCGCGAGCGTCCAGTTCTTGTTTAAAATCAGACATAGTTCCTCTCCTGATCTTGCGATTAATGTGATGCTATCCGAAAAATTGAGTGATGTAACATATCACCAAAATTGCTGTATCGCTATATGTTTGTATACTAATGCTTTCGTTAATAGGAAATTCGGTATGGCAGGCGGGGAGCTTCATTTCACTAAAATGCAGGGTTTAGGCAATGACTTTGTGGTACTGGACGGGATTAATCAGCGGGTAAACTTGAGTACCGCACAAATTAAACACATCGCTGACCGCCATTTCGGGGTCGGGTGTGATCAATTATTGCTGGTAGAAGCCTACGCGGGCGAAGATGCGGCATTCCGTTACCGTATTTTCAATGCCGATGGCGGTGAGGTGGAACAATGCGGGAATGGGGCGCGTTGTTTTGCGCGTTTCGTGTATGATCAAGGTTTGACTCGCCATACCACGATCCCGGTCATGACTGCGAGCGGGCGCATTGTGTTATACATTCAAGCCGATGGTCACGTAACGGTGGACATGGGTGTGCCGGTGTTAGCACCGGCACAGATACCGTTCGTTTCCGCTCGGCAGCAAACACTTTATACTGTGGACGTAGCCGGTCAAAGCCTTGCGTTAGCGGCTGTATCAATGGGCAATCCCCATGCGGTGCTGCAAGTGGCAGATGTGGATCACGCCCCCGTCGCAACTTTAGGTGCCTTGTTGGAAAGCCATCCTGCCTTTCCCAAGCGGGTCAATGTCGGTTTTATGCAAGTGGTGGCGCGTGACCGCATCCGTTTACGGGTTTTCGAGCGCGGGTGTGGCGAAACACTGGCTTGTGGCACGGGTGCGTGTGCTGCGGTGGTAGCCGGACGCTTGCAAGGCTTATTGGCTGAGCAGGTTAGCGTCAGCTTACCCGGTGGCGAGTTACGGATTCAGTGGCAAGGCGAAGGGCAGCCGGTAGCGATGACCGGCCCGGCAGTAACGGTATTCAAGGGAACACTTACCTTATGAAAACAGCAGATGGACAGTCTGATCAGGGTATCAACGCCGCGCAGGTAGCGGCTTGGTTGCGCCAGCACCCCAATTTTTTTCGTGAGCATGAAGACGTGCTGGATGGTTTAAGCATTCCACATTTGCATACCGGCGGGGCAGTGTCGCTGCTGGAACGTTTGGTGCAGCGCCAGCGTGACCAGTACCGTGAATTGCAGGAACGCCAAAGTGAAATGCTGAAAGCGGCGCGTGACAGTGAGCACGTGATTGCCCGCTTGCATCATTTGGCGCTGGAATTGATGACCTGTGACAGCCTCGATGATGTCGTGGGAACCTGTAACAATATGCTGCGCGGTGACTTTAAAGCCGACAATGTGGTGTTACGCTTGATCGGGCATGGGCGCACGCGGGACGGTCTCCACTTCATTGACCCCGATGACAAATACCTCAAGCGACTCTCCACCTTGTTCCGCAAACGCCAGCCGGTGTGTGGACGTTTACGCCCACGCCAGCAAATATTTTTGTTTGGTGACGAGGGTGCCTCCATTAAATCAGCGGTGTTGATTCCCTTGTTTGAAGCGCGTGAAATCGGAGTGCTGGCATTGGGCAGCGAAAACGAAGCCCGCTTTTACCCCGGCATGGGTACCTTATTCATTGGGCAACTCGGCGGACTGGTAGCACGCGCCTTAGCCCGTTATTTAGAACCGCCCTTGCATACCGTCGAGATGGGGTCTTAGGTGGCGCTACCTGAGGTTCTGGATGGGATTCTTGCGCGTTATCACCATCATTTGTTCAGTGAAAAGCGTTATTCACTACGCACCGTTAGCAGTTACGAACACGATTTAAACGATTTCATTGCATGGTTGGAGCAGCAGGCAGGTACGACTGAAACAGCCTCCCCACTGGCAATCCAAACTTGGCAAGTCCGCCAGTGGATCAGTCATTTACATCGCAAAGGTTTATCGGGCAAAAGCCTGCAACGCAAGCTGTCTTCAATCCGGCGTTTCTACCGGTTTTTATTGCGCGAAAACCTCATTGAGAGTAACCCGGTGGTAGATGTGCAATCGCCGAAACACGCTCGTAAATTGCCCGATACCTTGGATGCGGATACCTTAGAGCGTTTATTAAACATCGAGTCTGACGATATTTTAGCCGTGCGCGATCGTGCTTTAATGGAATTGTTGTATTCCTCCGGGCTACGCTTGGCAGAGCTGGTGGGGCTGGATGTCCAGGATGTCGATCAACGCCAGCAACAAGTGCGCGTGATCGGCAAAGGCAATAAAGAACGTTACATACCCGTCGGACGCATGGCATTAGCCGCCGTAGCGCAATGGGTACAACACCGGGGCGCATTAGCAGCACATGGCGAAACAGCGTTGTTTGTCAGCAAACGCGGCTCACGCTTGCACCCACGCAGTGTGCAATTTCGTCTGAATCACTGGCGCTTGCAACAAGGTTTGGAACAGCACGTCCACCCGCACAAATTGCGTCATTCCTTCGCCAGTCATGTGTTGGAATCGTCAGGGGATTTACGCGCGGTGCAAGAAATGCTGGGTCATGCTGACATCAGCACCACCCAGATTTACACGCATTTGGATTTTCAGCACCTTGCGACGGTGTATGACAAGGCACACCCACGCGCCAAGAAAAAGTAGAGGCTAGTCTTCCATCAACCAAATGGAATGGATGGTAGCAGACGACGCGGCAATATTAGCAATCGCTTCACCACTAGGGTAAACCCCCGCCGGACCATCGTTAGCAATGACTTGAAACACCATCGTCACCGGGGCGTTATTGAAGGTGGCAAACTCGCGGGATTCGATTTCAGTCCACTGGATTTCTTTCAACCCCCCCAGTTTTTCGCCCACACTTTGCAGGTTTTCACCGACCTTCACCCCTTGTGCCGTGACGAAACGCGGGCTGAGGATGCGGATCAGGTTAGCAGTGTGAGTGTTGCGATCCAGCATGATATTCATGAGGTGTTCGCCATTCATGGTCAGCGACATCCATTCAATATCATCACCATCTGGTTCAACGGCAACCGTGACCCCCGGCATAGCCGCCGGAATGTCAGTCGCCAACATTCCTAATTGGATAGCACCGGCACTGGTATCGGTAATGGGATAACGATCAAGTAATTTTTCAGTGGAAGAACTCTTTGATTGCTGTTGATCCGCCGTTGGTTGCGGTGCGGAATTATCCGTCCCACAGCCATTCAACAACAGCGGCACTAACAATAAACCAGCACTTAAGCGACTGCGTAACATGGCTAATCTCAGGATGGGTTCTCAAAGAATACATAAGAGGTCGAATAGTCACTGAATTCAAAGTAAACTTTCTTCTCACTCGCATCCACGACCCCGTTTAGGTTGGCATCCATAATGCCGTAGCCAAAGCGGAAAGGACGAGCAATACCACTATCCGTACCAGCTCCTGTGGTTAATTTGTCAATTTTCATGAAACGTCTGACTAGTTTATCACCGGCATACACTTCCAATACACCGTTAACCCCTGTCCAGTTATTAATCTCACGCCCGATTTTATTTTGGGTTTCTTGGGTACACGCGCCCAACCCCAATAGAATGGTAAGTGTTAACAATACGGTTGTTAATTTCATATACTGTCCTCAATAAGCATTTAATCAGTAACCTAAAATACGTGCAGTACGCAGGTCGCCTTGATCCAGCGCCATTTGTACCGGAGTTTTTGCTGGAGTGCCAGCAGTAAGGGCTTTAGGGTCAGCACCTTGTTTAATGAGGTAATTGGCAATATCGGCACGCCCAAAACGGGCGGCATGATGCAACGGTGTCCAGCCGGTAGCCGTTGTCGCACTAATAACGGCACCTTTGCCGACCAACAGCATCACTGCCGGTAACGCGCCTGCGGCAACTGCCGCGTGCAACGCCGTTTCACCCGATGCGGTAGCCGTGCTGGGGTCAGCACCTTGTTCCAACAAACTACGTACATTGTCGGTATTACCCGTTTGTGCCGCATCCCAAAGTTGTTTACTCAGCTCATTTTGAGAAAGGCTCGGAGCAGCAACCTCTGCTGGCGCAACCACTGCATCAGCCTGCGCTGGAACAGCCTCTGTTGGTGCGACCACTGGTTCAGCCTTCGCCGCCGTTTCCGGGGCAGCCGTTACGCTTGCTTCCGGGGGGGATGCTTTGGTTTCTGAGGTAGTCGCACAACCGTTGAGACCTAGCGCTAACACCGCAAGCCCTAATAGCGCAGTAGAAAACTTCTGAGCGTACATCTAATTTAAACCTGTCTGACAATGGTTGAAAAAGTGCCGTGCGGTGCGCCCACTTTGACCACCGCGCTCAATCGCGAAAGCCAAGGCTTCTTGGTGCAGCAACTCTGCATCTTGTACCCGACCTTTAAACAGTTTGTCCACTATCTCCAGATAAATGTCTTTATTCATGGAATGGAAAGGCAGCGACAAGCCAAAACGATCCGCCAGCGAGAGTTTGTCTTCGATGGCTTCACCGGGGTGAATTTCACCGTTGAGCATACTGGTGGCAAGATTATCGGACATTTGCTCCGGCATCATGTGCCGCCGGTTAGAAGTGGCGTAAATCAGCACGTTTTCCGGCGGCTTTTCCAAGGTACCTTCCATCGTGCTTTTTAACATGCGGTATTCGCCCTGACCTTCATCGAAGGTGAGATCATCACAATAGATAATGAAACGGTGGTGAGAATCGACAATTTCATCGGTAATATCCACCAACACGTTCAGATCGTCTTTGGAAATCTGGATCATTCGCAAACCATAGGTATGGTAACGGGTTAGCACCGCCTTGATCAGCGACGATTTACCCACGCCACGCGCACCCCAGAGCAGGGCATGGCTGGCAGGTTTGCCCCGCAAAAAATGCTCGGTATTGCGGAACAGAGCATCTTTCTGTGTATCAATGCCTTGCAAGGTATCTGGGTTCACCAAATCCACATTCCTGATGGGTTTGAGGAAATGCCGGTTGGAACGCCATACCGCTGCCAGCGTACTACGCCAGTCAATCGTCAATTTGCCAAAAGCCATTATAACTCCCTTCGATAATGAGCCTGTGCGGATTGCCCCACGAGTTTAGCTGTTTCCGCGAAATTTTTCCGCTGCTTTCTGAAACACTTGCGGGCGGCAGGTCTTAACTTTTACACAAACTGTATCTATTTACCACCGAGTGTGGTAAATAAGCAAAGTCTAACATTAGAAAATACTAATATATTGAAAGCGCACCGCATGACGCGAGGAAGGTTTGCTGCATGAAACAACTCACTCAACATCCACCAGAACCCAGTTTCAAACTCAAAACCATGAGCTTTTTGATTGGGCTGTTTATTATTTTTCTGGCGGCAGCCAATGGTATTTTTACGTATTCTGGCGCGTATTTGTATCTGGAAGAACAAGTTTACGCCATTTTATTTGCCGTCGCCGTACAGTTTGCGATTGCTATCGCACTGTTAGCGCTCCCTTATGTACACGGTATCGGCAAATTATCGCTGATGGTGGTGTATGCTGCTGCGTTGCTGTTATCCAGCCTGAGCGCGTATACCTACATTTATAATAGCAGTTTGCCGGGGTATAACACCGCCCACACCGTGGATACCGGCTTGAAAGCTACCCTCACCACTCGCCTTAGCGATGTGTTGGCAGTCGAACAACAATTTTTAAGCGATGTCGAAGCCAAGGTAGCGGAAACCCAGCGTTTGGTGGAAGAAGAAGCCAACAGCGGCGGACGTTCCGGTTTAGGGCCGGGCAAAGGCGCTAATTATTACGCCAAGGTCGATGCCCACGACCAAGCCATCACCGCGCAAACTGCTGCCCAGCAAAACTTTACCGCCATGCGCGAACAACTTACCCGCGTCAATCAGCAATTAGCCACGGTCAGCGATGAAGCCTTGCGCGACAGTTTGCTGGTCGAAATTGCCAAACTACGCGCTCTGACCAATGCCGATGACAGCCGTACCGCGTTAACTCAATTGCTCAAACAGGATTTGGGTCAGGTACAAAACCCAGTGGAGAAAGCGCTGGCAACCCTGTTAACACCTGATGATTACTCAATCAGCGTCATCGTGGGGATCATCTGGGCAGCAGTCTTTGACTTGGTGGCACTGTTTTTGGGGATTGTGCGTTATTACTTGTTAAGCCCCGGCAAACCGATATTCCAAAGCATTTACGACGGCTTATTGGGAATTGCCGTGTTTTTCATGAAGCTGTTCCACTTGCGCAAAGAAGCGGCGTTCCAATTCGATAAAGCGCCAGGTTATCGGCAACACAAGCATGAAATCCCCTTGAACTCACCGGAAGTGCAAAACTTTGCGACCCGTTTATTGGTGGGCAGCCAGATGGCATCCTCCGATGATGCCGACCCCGCCGAACCGTTACGCACCTTAATCAGCCATATTCAGCCGCTGCATTTGGAAGGGGAAACCCAGCAAGTGGGGATTCCGTTTAGCGTGGTGGAACAAGAGTCACGCCTGAAAACCTTGCTGGCAATGCTCATCCAAAGCGGGGTGCTCTTGCATCGGCGCGAAGCGGAATGTTATGTGTTGAATCCGGCAGAAAACATGGCGCAAAAGGTCATGGTGTTCATCCGCATGGGGATGCGCAATAGCCCAGAGAGCTTGCTCTCGCCCGCCGCGTTTTTACTCAGCCCGGAACAGCGTCAAGCCTTGGCTTAAGCGCTTCATGCCTGAACGCATACGCCAACAGCCCTAGCCATTCGTGCAGGGCTGTTTGGCTGCGAGCCAGCGCATTGGCTTGCGGAACCCACCACAGCCATTCATGCCGCCAGAAATTACTTGAACCGTAGCTGAGGGAAGCGGGGACGTAGTGCACCTGCCTATCCGCAAACACTTGCATGGCACGCGGCATGTGCCAAGCGTGCGTCACGACCCACGCCGAACGAATCCCGGCATCTGTCAGGATTTGATCGGTAAAAGCGGCATTTTCCCACGTGGTGTGGCTTTGGTTTTCCTGCCAACGCAACGGCACTTGAAAGGTATTTTCCAGCACCTCACGCATAACATTCACATCCTGATCACTACCGGAGAACAAAATAGGTAAACCGGTTTTGCGGTGCAAATGCGCGGCGTAATTGAGACGCTCCAGCTCGGTACTGGCACTCATGCGCCCGGCGTACTCGCTGGCTTCGAGATTGCGCTCTGCCCCTAAAATCACAATCGCTTCCGGCAAGGGCGCTTGCAACCAGAGTTCCGGCACAGGCGGGTATTGCTGTTCCAAACCCACCATGAGCTTTTCAGCCACCACCGGCAGACTCAACACCACCGTTTGTAAAATGCCGGTGAATAACACCATGAGCATCACGCCGCGCCAACGGTAAAGCAACAACGCCAACAATACAAACACCACCAAATTGCCGGGCGGCAACAGCAGGAATTCCAGCGTGCGGCTGGTGACAACGTTCATGCGCCGCTAAAAGTGCCTGCGGCTTGTTGGTCAGCGTGGTAGGAAGAGCGCACCATTGGTCCACTGGCAACCTTGGTGAAACCCATTGCCGTGGCAATGTCGGCAAGTTCCGCGAATTCATCCGGGGTCACAAAACGGTCTACCGGCAAATGGTGGCGGCTGGGCTGCAAGTATTGCCCCAAGGTCAGCATGTCGCAGTCGTGAGCGCGTAGGTCTTTCAAGGTTTCAATGACTTCTTCCTTGGTTTCCCCCAAACCAAGCATTAAGCCGGATTTGCTGGGAATGTCTGGGAACAGGCGTTTGAATTCCTTGATTAAATTCAGCGAATATTGGTAATCCGCACCGGGGCGCGATTGTTTGTACAAACGCGGCACGGTTTCCATATTGTGGTTAAACACATCCGGTGGGGCGGTTTCGAGAATTTGCAGGGCAATTTCCATGCGCCCGCGAAAATCGGGGGTGAGGATTTCGATCTTAAGTGCTGGATTCAATTCACGGGCTTTCTGAATGCATTTGACGAAATGTTCCGCGCCACCGTCACGCAAATCATCGCGGTCAACCGAGGTGATCACCACGTATTTTAAGCTCATCGCCCGGATGGTTTCCGCCATATTCAGCGGTTCATCGGCATCCAACGGCAGCGGTTTGCCGTGGGATACGTCGCAGAAGGGGCAGCGACGGGTGCAAATATCGCCCATGATCATAAAGGTTGCCGTGCCGTGGGTGAAGCATTCGCCAAGATTGGGGCAGGCAGCTTCCTCACACACCGTATGCAGTTTTTGCTCGCGCAAAATCGCCTTGAGGCGTTTGACTTCCGGGGTAGTGGGCGCTTTGGCTTTGATCCACGTCGGTTTACGGCGGAATTCGGTGGTTGGCTCAATCTTGATGGGGATACGGGCTACTTTGTCAGCGCCCCGTTCTTTATGACCGGGTTCTTTACGTTCCATAAGGTCTGCGTGTCTCGTTTGGTGGATTGTCGACACATTTTGGCATTGTCATCAGCGTAAAGAAAGCAGCAATGTTTTTTACTTGCCGATACAAAACGAACTAAAAATTTCCCCCAGCAAATCATCCGGCGTAAACCGTCCGGTAATCTGCCCCAACGCATCTTGCGCCACCCGTAATTCTTCAGCCATCAATTCCCCCGCATTGCATTCGCGCAACTGCAACTCAGCGCGTTCCACCGCTGCCTGCGTTTCTGCCAATGCCTGCAAATGCCGCCGCCGTGCCATAAAGGTACCTTCCGCTTCGCCCTGATAGCCCATGCGGGTTTTCAACTCAGCGCGTAAGGCATCCATTCCCAAGGATTGTTTGGCGGAAATATACAGGTGTTCGCCTTGTTTGCCGGGTTGTTTACCACTCAAATCCACTTTGTTGTGGACAGTAATGCGTGGCAGGTGAGGGGGCAAACGTGCCAAAATATCAGCGTTTTCCGGTGCGTCATGGCGGGTATCATCCACCAGCAACACGATCAAATCCGCCTTGGCAATTTCTGCCCAAGCACGTTCAATCCCAATCTTTTCCACCGGATCGTCACTCTCGCGCAAACCGGCAGTATCGACAATGTGCAGCGGCATTCCATCCAGATTAATACGTTCGCGCAACACATCGCGGGTCGTGCCAGCAATATCGGTGACAATCGCAGTTTCCTGCCCCGCCAAGGCATTCAGCAAGCTCGACTTGCCCGCGTTGGGTCTGCCCACGATGACCAAATGCATTCCGTCACGCAATAAACTGCCTTGCCGTGCTTTCAGGAAGATCGTGTGTAATTGCTGTTTAATGCTTTCCAGCCGGTTAGTCACCGCAACATCCGCGAGAAAGTCGATTTCCTCATCGGGAAAATCCAGTGCCGCTTCCACATACACCCGCAATTCAATCAAGCCTGTGAGCAGCACATTCACCGCAGCGGAAAATTCTCCCTGCAAGGAACGCAATGCCGAACGCGCCGCCTGTTCCGACCCCGAATCAATCAAATCCGCAATCGCTTCAGCTTGCGCCAAATCCAGCTTGTCATTGAGGAATGCACGTTCGGAAAATTCACCGGGGCGAGCCAGTCGTGCGCCCAGTTCCACACAACGTTTGAGCAACATATCCAGCACCACCGTGCCGCCATGCCCTTGCAGCTCTAACACGTCTTCACCCGTGAATGAATGCGGGGCAGGGAAATACAGTGCAATACCGTCATCCAACGCCGCGCCATCGGCAGCTTTAAACAAACGGTGAACCGCTTTACGCGGGGAGGGCAGAGAGCCAAGAATACCAACGGCAAGCTCAGGAACACGCTTGCCGGAGAGTCGGATAATCCCCACTCCACCGCGCCCCGGCGGCGTGGCTACGGCAGCGATGGTATCAGGATTGTTCCACATGAAACATAATCTCTTACTCCCTCTCCCCTAGAGGGAGAGGGTTGGGGTGAGGGGTAGTTAAGCGTGTCCCACAATTTTCTTGTTAATGTACCACTGCTGGGCAATCGACAAGACGTTATTGACCACCCAGTACAGCACCAGACCCGCTGGGAACCACAAGAACAAGACCGTGAAAATAATCGGCATGAACTGGAAGATTTTTTGCTGCATCGGGTCAGCCGGTGGTGGGTTAAGCTTTTGCTGTACCCACATCGACGCGCCCATAATCAATGGCAGTACGAAGTACGGATCCATAATCGACAAGTCTTTGTACCACAGCAACCACGGGGCTTGGCGCAATTCCACGCTTTCCAACAGTACCCAGTACAAGCCCATGAAGACTGGAATCTGAATCAAAATCGGCAAACACCCACCCAGCGGATTAATCTTTTCCTTGCGGTAAATATCCATCATGGCTTTTTGTTTGCCTTGCGCATCATTGGCGTAACGCTCGTTGATCTCCTTAATCTTAGGAGCAACCGCCTTCATTTTTGCCATCGACTTATAGCTCATGGCTGAAGGGTAGAAGAACAGCAACTTAATGAACAAGGTAAGGAAAATAATCGTCCAACCCCAGTTACCCACCACGCTGTGAATGACCTGCATCGTCCAGAAAATCGGCTTGGAAATAAAGGCGAAAATGCCGTAATCGACGGTCAAATCCAGACCACTGGCAATGCTTTCGAGAACATCCTGATTTTTTGGTCCCACATAAAACCCGGTGCTGAACTTACCGGTTGCCCCCGGAGCCACTTGTAAAACCGGGCTACGCATCCCCAGCACATAGCCTTTAGTACCCTGTACTTGGTTGACCATGCTGTAATACTGACTGGTTTCATCACGCGGCGGAACCCAAGCACTCAGGAAGTAATGCTCCTGCATCGCTACCCAACCGCCAGTGACGGTTTCATTCAAGTTTTTGTCTTGCATATCATCGAAAGACAGCTTGCCATAAGCCCCGTCACGGTAATAAGCACCGCCGGTGTAAGCGTAGATGCCGAATAATGAACTCGTGCTATCCACATGCCCGTGCTTGAGCTGACGGTATTCGGTACCGCTCCACGTTGCGGGGGAAGCGTTGTTAATTTCATGCTCAACATTAACGAGGAAGCTACCACGCTTGAACGTAAAACGTTTAGTAACGGTAACACCATTAGCACCTTGCCATGTCAGCGGGACGACTAATTCATCCTGTCCTTCGGGCATCGTGTATTCGGTTTGTGGCGATGTATAAATAGCCAAATGGTCAGGAGCAAGGGTTTTAACATCCTGCCCCTCTACATTCAGATGCTGTAACCCAGACTGGGCAACGTAATTGCGCCCAGTACTATCGAGAATCCGTACCCATTTATCAGGCGTATCCAAGCTCACGGGATGCGTCGGTAGGTCGACTTCCAGCACTTCACCACCACGGGTATTAATGCGTAATGCTAGCGTATCGGTACGCACGGTCAATACTTGCCCGCCACCAGCCACATCCGCAGCGGACGGCGTACCCGGTACACCCGTTTGCGTTGGCAGAGCAGGGATATTGCCTTGCGTCGGTACATCTTGCTGAGCAGCAGCCGCACCATTGGCGGTGCTAGTCACAGTGCTAGCGGCGGTTGCAGGCGGTTTAGGGGCGTGATCCTGTTGCCAAGTAGTCCAAATCAGGAACAACATGAAAAGCAGGGTGAGATACAGGAAGGGACGTTGCGAATCCATGGGTAAAGCAATCCGGTTATTGACGGTTAGGGTAGGGCAGTTTCATTGGGGTTGCCCAGACCGGCAGAGTATAGCTTGTGCAGGCGCAACCATAAACCTTCCAGTTGCTGGAAAATGTCAGTATTACTCATTGCCAGCACTTCAGCACGGCACGTGATCACCAGATCCACCGCTGGCAGGCTCGCCTGATGATGGCGAAAGCTCTCCCGCACCAAGCGTTTGATACGGTTACGCTCATGCGCTCGCCGTAAGGCTTTTTTGGCTATCGCCATCCCCAAACGCGGAAAGCCGACGTTGTTAGCGGCGGCTCTAGCATTCAGACCATTCGCGTGCAGGCGTTTACCATGCTGGAATACCCGTTGGAATTCAACCCCACGAGTCAGGCGCACCTCACGCGGAAAGCCTGTTATTCCTGAGTGACCTGCATCCAAAATCTTGTGGAAATCTTATGGAATTAGGCGTGCACGGCCTTTAGCACGGCGAGCGCTCAATACTTTACGACCATCCGCAGTTGCCATACGGGCGCGGAAACCGTGGGTACGGGCGCGGTGGATTTTGCTCGGTTGGAAGGTTCTTTTCATGACAAGTCACCAATTAAATCATTAAGTCAATCACTGCCGCCGTTCCAAAAAAACTTCTGGTTCGCCAACAGCCAAAAAGGTGAGGCACATTAAGGGATTGCACCCGTTTTGTCAACACCGTAATCAAGAGGTGCGCGTACAGCAATTCTCATTTTGCCACCCACAACTCAATCTCGTCGGCTTGATGTCGTCG
>CAYNNA010000054.1:0-18322 GCA_964398375.1 uncultured Thiothrix sp. | reverse complement strand
ATGCCTTTAACTCATTGATCCGTGAATCAAAGGGCTAGGCTCTGAATCGCTGTGCGGTACGTGTAATAAAACACCTAGCATCGGCAACATCACGGTAAGGCAGATTTAAACACTACCCACCAACCAATTAATAAGTTAAAATAATTCTGTTATAAAAATAAAAGAAAGTGGGCTATGTTACGTTTCCTTCTATTGTTTCTATTGTTACAAGGTGTGTTGTTCGGCGTTGAAATCCTCCAACCTGTGCAAACAGCCGTCATTCTTCCCTGGACAAGCTTGTTAGCTGACGTAAGCGGTTGGTTAATGACAGCCTTTGACCCCAATGTGGCTACCTCAGGCAAAGTGGTGCGCAGCACGGTGAATGGCTTTGCCGTGTCAATTGAGCCGGGGTGCAATGGGGTTGAAGCCATGATTGTATTGCTGGCAGCCATTATGGCGTTCCCTGCCCCCTTCGTGTACAAGCTGAAAGGGTTACTGTGGGGATTTGTTGCCATTCAGAGCATAAACCTATTGCGGATCATTAGCTTATTTTACCTAGGACAGTGGAGCGAGGTATTGTTTGACTGGGCACACCTCTATATTTGGCAAGCCCTGATTATGCTGGATGCGCTTATTGTTTTTCTCATCTGGATTCGTTACCTACCAGGGCAACATACCTCACCAAGCAAACCAGCAGAGGTAGCGGCATGACCAGCAAACCACTGCACCGCTTTATGTTCGGCGTACTGATTTTTTTCCCGCTCACTTTCTTTCTTTGGTATATCAGTGCCGCCTATCATCTTGCGCCCATTACCTTAATAACCAGCAAACTCATGAACATCTTTGTGCCTGATTCCCTCATGTGGCTGCGCCTAGACGGGCATATGCTGGTATTAGCCTCTAATTTTGGACACGATAGCAATGGGGTGATTGTTTCACCACCCGTCGGTGATGACGTGTTGGGCTTCCATCTTAACCCATTGATTTACAGCTACAGCTTACCACTGCTGGCTGCGTTGATACTTGCCACCCCCAGCCCGCGCAAATGGTCGAATTTGTTGTGGGGCATTTTGTTGATTCTACCGACTGAAATTTTCAGCATGGTCTCCAGTGTCATGAAAACACTGACGTTTGATGTAGGCGCTGCATTCCAAACACAACAAGGCATTTCCGCAACCGGAGCAGACATCATCGCCCTGAGCTACCAAGTGGGCACCTTACTGCTGCCGATGGTTGCACCATTAATTATCTGGGTTGCACTGAATCGGGACTTTTTACTCCACCTTGCACCACAATGGGAACAATCGTTCACCCGCTAGCGATACCTTTTGTCAGAAAATACTACAAATATTGGATTTACAAGGGAAAACCCCAGTACCCACGATCACTCTCAAGCTTGAGGATCGTTATAAAATGGGGTCTACTCCGCACCCGACAAAGACTTTGACAACACGGACTATTACAATGGAACACTCACTTAAAAATTTATACGTCGCCATCGCTATCATGGCAATACTGGTCTTGCTGAATGTGATTCTTACCGTGAATGGTCTCTCACCGTTCGCCGCTCTATAGACACATCCTGCATATCGTAAAATTACCTCAGTTTATCTGCTTATGAATGCGCCCTCACTGGGTTCTATAGTGTAATCCTCATATCATCAGCAACCCATAAATAAAAACAATGATGCAAATTAATACAAATCTATAGTTTTCGATTAAAATAACTCAACTTATAACCCCAATGAACAAAGGATTGACTTATGGGAAGCGATCCTGGAGAAGACTATATGGCTACTATATTACCCAATCACCCTCACCTGACGGCTAGCAAATTATCGACCAGGCTGGTTAGCGCGGTGGGGTTACTCGGTCTGGCACTATTTTCACCCAGCGCATTTGCCGTGTCCTGCGACTTCAAAAATGGCGATGTATTCACGGAAATTTGTGGCTACCTTGAAGCGGGTACGGTACAAACAGGTGGGCAAATGCGCGTCCGAGTCGCCAGCACCACGCCCAGTTTTGCGATACACATGCAACGGGCGGGCAATCAAGATCCCAACGCCATTACCAGCGTCTCTTTCGGTGGAGCAGGAAACCATAACCCTAGCACTAACAGCTACAATGCCCTGAACTGGGGATCTACTTATAACGTGGGCGTTCCTACACACTGGACGAGTGGCATTTACGAACTTAGCTTCAATAATGGTCGTGGCAGTTATTCTGAATTTGTCGCCATCAAAGCGGCGCAACCCGGCGCTCATTCCAAAGTGTTGGTGCTGGATAGTTTACCTACAAAGATTGCTTACTCCCCGATTGGGGGCAAGTCGATGTATGGCTTCAACTCTACGAATGGTCAGGCAGCAGCCGAAGTATCAATGGAACGTCCGACAGGTCGCGGGCAGTGGGCAGAACACCGTGAATTTGTGACTTGGCTCGACCAGCAGGGAATTGCCTACGAAGCCGCCTCGATGATGGATTTGCACCGTGACCCCGCATTATTGAGCCATTACAATCTGGTCATACTGATTGGGCATAATGAGTACTGGTCAAAAGAAATGCGCGATAACTGGGATAGCTACCTCGCAGCAGGCGGTAATGGTGCGATCTTTAGCGGTAACACCATGTGGTGGCAAGTGCGTTTCAGCGCCGATAACAAGCAGATGATTTGCTACAAAAACGCCAATAATGATCCGCTAAAAAGTGACAACAGCCGCGTAACCGTCAACTGGTTCAACTCCCCGATTAACAGACCGGAAAACCTGTCGACCGGGGTCAGTTTCCGGCATGGCGGCTACGCAAATTATACCGAAGGTGGAACCCACCATCCCAATGGCGGCTTTACCGTAACAGATGCTGCGCATTGGGCATTTGATGGCACTGGGCTAAGCAATGGACGAGCCTTTGGGCATAGGACTGTCGGTTATGAAGTCGATGGCGCGTTGTTCCAAATGGTGAATGGCAAACCGGTGGTCACTGGTCAAGATGGGACACCTACTAACTTCCAAATTTTGGCAACCACACCAGCATTTGCGATTAATTCACCCTCTGGGATACCAGGCATTGTAACCAACAACCACAACGGGCGCGGCTGGGGAACCATCGGCGTATTTAAACCCACGCCAACTAGCGGCACGGTATTTGTTGCCCCCACCATTGACTGGGCAGAAGGTTTAAATGACCCGCAAGTAGGGCGTATTACCCGTAATGTTATTGACCGCCTGAGACACCGTACCCAACAAGCACCTAGCCCGGACGGTAACACTAACAGCGGTACATCGACTAATGCGGGTACAACGACCAATAATACATCGGGTGGAACTCAAGTCGTCATGCAAACCAGCACTGGCGGTGGTGGCGGCAGTTTACCACTCGGCGCACTCCTTTTGGGTTTACTGGCTGCCGTTGGTTTGAAAGCACGTAAGCCCTAATCCCCCAAAGGGTCGCGTTTCTTACTCCTCTCCTGTCAAGGAGAGGGGTTGGGGTGAGGCTACTCATGGGCGTGGGAATCTTTATCTTTTTTCCAAGATTCCAAACTGATCACTTTATCTGGCGTATCACTGCGCTTACCTGCCACATGCGCATGACCCAATAACACCGAAGGATTTCCTGCTAAGAATTCGCGCATCAAGCGTAATTTTAAGCTGTTAGGAAATTTGCTTTGACTCTGATTATTTTCTAACGCCTCTGCTTCTTCTTCGGTTAAAGAATTGACCAGCTTTTCCCAACGTTCATTCAGCGCTTGTTCGATGCTGGCACTGTCCGCTTCCAATTGCGCCAACACGTCCGCAGGCAATGAGTTCAGGTATTCGTCAATATTGCCCAGAATCTTGCCAAAGCGCATTTCCAACAAAGCGCGAAGCACTTCATCTGTCCACTGTTCTTCCGCATACTTCGCAAAACTGTCAGTGTCGCTAATCAATAAACCATCAGAACTCACCGCGCCCTGCTTTTCGCCATAACGCCGCCACAAAATATGTAACTGCGGCAAAAACTGCTCCAGACGCAAATATTCATCCGTCGACTTAGGCTGGAATGTCACCGGCTTAAACTGCGGGTAAAGCTGGCAAAATTGATACAATGCACTCACGTATTGAAACGGGTCAAAGCTCAGCGTAATGACGTTTTCATCAAAATCTTCTGGTGGTTCATCGTCCTCATCGTCTGCCAGTTCAATATCGAGAAACGGCTCATAATGCTCATACACAATGTCCCAGAGGATTTTATCATCGCGATGCCTGACAAAAATGGCGGATTCCACCTGAAATTCGGGTAAATCGGGGGTGGTATTCACGATCCAATAGTCACCGGTTGCCTGAGCGCTACGCACCAGCGCACGAAAGTCCAGCAACCCAAACGGGATTTCCATAATGCGATCCGGGTGGCTATACCCTTCGAGAACAACCAATTGCACCGATGGTGAACCACCTTCGAGCGTGACGACAAATGATAAACTCTCTTCCATAATTCCAACTTAAGCGACTAACCGCGTTATATTACCACGAACGCTGACTATTCCCAGCAAACCTTAAGCACCCTACACTACGGCATCACTCACACAGTCATGACGGAGTTTGAGATGCCAGCCAGCGCCCTGTATGCAGCACAACCGGAATATACCCAAGGGCGACGTTACCCCGAACCGCCCCCGCAATACCGTACCGAATTCCAGCGTGACCGCGACCGCATTATCCATTCCAAAGCCTTCCGGCGGCTGGAATACAAAACCCAGGTTTTCGTCAATCACGAAGGTGATTTATACCGCACCCGCCTGACGCATTCGCTGGAAGTGGCGCAAATCGCCCGCACCGTTGCTCGCAGCATGGGGCTTAACGAAGACCTGACCGAAGCAATTGCGCTTTCCCACGACTTAGGTCACACCCCGTTTGGTCACGCCGGGCAAGATGCGCTCAACACCTGCATGAAAACGTTCGGCGGCTTTGAACACAACCTGCAATCACTTCGGGTGGTCGATGTGCTGGAAGACAGCTACGCGGAGTTCCCCGGTATCAACCTCACCTTTGAAACCCGCGAAGGTATTCTCAAACATTGCGCGGTCAAACAGGCTGCCACGCTCGGCGATGTCGGCGCACGCTTCCTTAATAAAACCCAACCGTCATTGGAAGCGCAGCTCACGAACCTTGCGGATGAAATTGCCTACAACAATCATGACATTGAGGATGGCTTACGTTCTGGGCTAATCACTCTCGCCCAATTGCAGGATGTACCGGTATTTGCAGCGGAATATCACGCGGTGTTGCATAATTACCCGCAATTGCAGGGGCGGCGGCTGATCCGCGAAACCTTACGGCGCATGATCGGACGCATGGTGGTGGACTTGACCGAAAGCAGCCAAGCCGCGCTTAGCGCATCGGGCGTACAAAGCTTGGCACAAGTACGCGCTCAACCGCTGGCACTGATGCGCTACAGTGACGAGATGCGCCATCAAAAGAACGTACTGAAGAAATTCCTGCGCGAAAACCTGTATTTCCACCCGACGGTTTACCGCATGACCTGGCGAGCACAAAAAGTAGTACAAGCACTCTTCAATGCTTATATGGACGACGTGCGCCTGCTCACCCCAAAGTATCAGGCATTCGCCAAACGTTACGAAACCGACGAAGGTGAAGTGGGGCGAGCGCGGGCGATTGCCGATTTCATCGCGGGGATGACTGACCGTTATGCCATGCGCGAATACGGGCAATTGTTTGACCTCTCAGGGTTGCGCTGACTTCTGCCCCTCAAACGGTTTCACAGGCTCAGTCTCCAAGAGTTCCTTAACCGTCATCTGCGGGTTCTCTGCCAATTCTGCCAACCAAACCATAGATAAGCCGGTTTGCTGGCGAATTTGTGCCGCTTGGCGCTGCTGCTGGGTGTCGCCTTGCCAAAAGTAGCGGCGTATATCAGCAACGGTCAACCGTTCCGGGGTGCTGCGCAGTAAGTAATGCGCCAGTTCGCTATCATCACGGCTGAGAACACCATAGGCTATCAAGTCATCCAGCACATCTTCCAGCAGGAAACGTGAGACCGGGATAGCGCGGCGCAATTCATCCAGCGTCGGCGGTGGTTGTTGCCGGAGAAAACGTTGCCCCACCTCACGCAGCACGGCTGCTGCCAGCATTTCACGGGTTTGCACACTCGCCTCGGCAGGTTGCTGCACCAAATACACCGCATCCGGGTATTGGAAATAATATGCCAGCCGCGCTCCGGTCAACACAATAATCCAGCCCACATACATCCATAACATGAATAAAAACAAGCTGGCAAAAATCGAATAAATCGCCGTTTGCTGCCCGGAACTGACCACAAACACCGCAAATAACCAGCCTGCGATTTGCCACACGATTCCCGCAAATACAGCACCGCCCAAGGCTGCCCAGGGTTTGACCCGCGTATTCGGCATAAACAGGTACAAAAACGCAAACGCTAAAATAATCAACAGCGTGGGGCTAAGTTGCACGACCACACTGAGCGTCATTTCCAATGCAAAGGTGGAATGCAACCAAGCGTGATTGGTCACTGCCGTCCACATTCCCAACGCCGAAAACAGCAGGATCGGACCAACCAGCACCACACTGAGGTAATCGCGGAATTGCAACAGCAAAGAACGCGGGCGTTTCACCCGCCATACATGATTGAAAGCCTCCTCAATCTTCTGCATCAGTGACACCACGGTGTATAGCAGCATGATCAACCCCGCAAAGCCCAACACGCCCACTTGCACATTATCGACGAAACTTAGCACCTGTCGGGTCAATTCCTCGGCTTTTTCACCTAAAGGCATCAGTAAATTAAGCAATAATGGCTCTAATTGGTTGTGTACCCCGAAACCTTTGAGCACCGAAAACGCCAATGCCAGCAGCGGCACCAGCGACAACAAGGTGGAATACACCAACCCCATCGCCCGTAGGGTAATGTTGCCCTGATGCATATCGTGAAACAGGGCAATCATCAAAGCATGTGAGAAATTCAACCATTTCTTGAGCATTGCGGTCGTTTATCAGTAAAAACTTATGGAAAATTCCGACTTAACCCCCACTGCTGCTACAGTTGGGTACATCAACCCATTTTAGAAGGCATAGCACCATGAACGCACCTGTTTTCCTGCAAGAACTCAAAGACCGGGTTAATGCCCACCCGTTTCTCCGTCACCCGTTCCTGCTACAGTTTTCGACACAGCCGCTGACCTTTGCGCAAGCCCGCATCTTCGCGCTGTTGTATTACCCGCATATTTTGCGCACCCGTTTGTATCAGGCAAATGCGTTGGGGGTCACGCCTGATGAGCGCATTCAAGCCGTGCTGGCTGATATTTTGTATGACGAATACGGCAACGGCGACTCGTCAAAATCACACATGGAAGTCTACCGCAAGCTATTACGTGCGCTGGATTGCAGCCCAGACGAGATTGCCAACCCACCGATTACGCCGGAGCAGCAAGGTTACATTGATACCATGATGCGCCTTACCCAAGGCACTGATTGGCTGGCGGCCGTCGGGGTCGCAGGCATTGCGGGCGAATGGCCGATTCCACCGTTTTACCGCATGTTACTGACGGGATTACGCACCGTGCCGGGATTGGATGACGATGCACTGGAATTGTTTGTTGGGCATATCGGGCTGGATATTGAACATTCACGCATGATCGAAGAAGCCATTATGCCGTATTTGGAAACCCGCGACGGGCAAGAATCGCTGTGGCGCGGCATCAACCTCAATCTAAATGCGCGGATTGTGCAATTGAATGGGTTGCAACGCGAAGTCTTCAGCAAGCAGTAAGCCTTAACCGACCACAAGCTGTGCCAAACCGTCTGCAATCACCGCATACGCCTGTTTAAGCTCAGCTTCGGTCACACAATACGGTGGCAACACATACACCACATTCCCCAAAGGGCGCAATAATAAGCCGCATTCATGAAAAAACGCTTTGAGTTGCGCCCCAATCGCCGAGGTATAACCCGCATCAGCCGCCACCACGTCGAACGCTGCAATCGTTCCCGTGACCCGCACGCGCTGCACCAACGGATGCCCCGCCAAAGTTGCCAACCCTTGCCGTTGCCAGCGTTCGATTTGCGGCAATTTTGCCAGCGTCTGTTCATCGTCAAAGACTTGCAAGGATGCCAAGGCTGCCGCGCACCCCAAGGAATTAGCGGTGAAAGAATGCCCATGAATCAACGCCCGATCAAAACTTTCACCCAAAAATGCCGCGTAAATCGCTTCGCTGGCAACTGTCACCGACATAGGTAAAAACCCCGCAGTCAGCCCTTTCGACAAGCAAATAATATCCGGTGTCACTTGCGCCTTGAGGGAAGCGAACAGCGCCCCCGTGCGCCCAAATCCCGTCATGACTTCATCGAAAATCAGCAAAATACCGGCTTTGTGCAAACGGGTCGCTAACGCTTGCAAGAATTCGGGGCGGCACATGCGCATCCCGGCGGAACCTTGCACCAACGGCTCCATAATGACCGCCGCGAGGGTAGCGCCGTGCTCAGCAAGGTAACGCTCTAATTGTGCTAAAGCCGCTTGCTCTTTGGCGACGACTGCCGTATCGCCATCCCACGTTTCCGGGAAGGGCAACAAACCCACTTCAAACAACAAGCTGCCGTAAGTGTCAAAAAATCCGCAACCTTTGCCCGCCGACATCGCCCCTACGGTGTCGCCATGATAGCCACCTTCAAAGGCAAGGAAACGGGTACGCTGGGTTTCACCGTGATTGCGCCAATATTGCAGTGCCATTTTCAACGCCACTTCCACCGCAGTGGAGCCGTCATCACTGAAAAACACGCGGGTAAGACCAACCGGCAAGCGTTGCACCAATTCGTGTGCCAATTGTGCAGCGGGTTGGTGCGTGAATCCGGCGAAAATCACCTGTTCCAGCGTGTGTGCTTGGCGGGCAATCGCGGCGGCAATCGTGGGGTGAGCGTGTCCGTGGATATTCACCCACCAAGAGGAAATCAGGTCGAGGAATTCGCGCCCGTCTTCGGCGTAAAGGCGGATACCCTGCGCGGACGCAATCGGAATGGGATCGGGCGCGGTTTGGGCTTGGGTGAAAGGATGCCAAACGTGGCGGCGGTCAAGATCAATGATGTTCATCCTTCGCTTCCCGACTCGAATTCAATCCGCGCATTGTACCCACAACCGAAGATGCACACAACTCACCCAAAGCCTGTCCCCCGCTCACATTCTAGGATAGAATCCCCAACGTGTCTTTTTAGAGTAGTGTGTACATTTTGCCTATGAAACTGAAATCGTTTACCGCGCAGCTCGCTATGTGCGTTGTGTTGCTGGGTGTGTCAACCAGTAGTCTTGCCGGGTCGTGTGATAAACAACATGTGAACGTGATTCGCCAACAAGCACAGCCCTATCAACATGTTATTAACCAAGCTGCCATCAAATACCGCGTAAATCCTGCCCTGATAAAAGCCGTAATTACCGCCGAAAGTTGCTTTCGTAATGAAGCCAAATCGCACAAAGGCGCTGGCGGCTTAATGCAACTGATTCCCGCCACCGCAAAACGCTTTGGGGTAAACGATCGTTTTGACCCGGTTGAAAACATCGACGGTGGCACACGCTATTTGCGTTGGTTATTAAACCGTTACAATGGCAGCATCCCCCACGCGATTGCCGCTTATAACGCAGGTGAAGGGCGGGTTGACCGCTACGGGGCGAACGTCCCCATTCAAGAAACCGCTGTGTATACCCGACGGGTATTAAACGCCTACGGCAAATTAGCCAGCAACGGGAACCGCCTCCCGGCACGCGCCGCACAACCACAACTCATTAGGGTCAGCCACGCCGTCAAGAAGCCAGAGCCACGCTTTATTTGGGATGAGTTCGGCGACAATTAAAAAACATTGCTAGGGCGGCGCAACCACCCCGTCAAGCTGAAGCGCTCCCGCGTTGCCGGGAGCACTTCATGCCAGAACACCTCACTGCGGAATAGTGTCAACTGCCCCGCTTGAGGCATTATATCCACGTATTCCCCGCCCGTATCACCACTGGTATACAAGCGTAATTGCCCGCCATCCGCTTCAGACCATGCCTCATTCAAATACAGCACAGCGCTAATAATACGCGCTGACGTACCCCGAAAATTATCCAAATGTTGTTGATAACACGCCCCCGGCGGATACACCGCAAAATGCGCCTCAAACTCCGCCAACCCCAAATACAACGCCTGATTCAGCTCCACCCGCAAGTCTTCAATAAAACCTTGATAGTCTGCCAACGCGCCTGTCTCTGCCGGTTCCAGCCATAACACCTGATCCCCGCGAATTGCCTCATTCACATTCAAACCTTGCCCGCGCCCAATCCCCGCCGCATGAAACGCACCGGCTGCCCGGCTTTGCTGCGCTTGCTCACGCAAGTCACGGCACTGCGCCACAGACAATAAATCAGGCAACACCACCCAGCCGTGTTCGACCAAGCCATCCACCACCGTATCCATCATACCCGCAACCCCAACCCCCGCGACAACCGCGCTTGCTGATGATTCAAGCCCATGCTTTGGCGCGTAATCCAATGCCGCAACGCTGGTATCCGATCCACCGCCAATAACCCCCCCGCTCGCGCATGACCCAATGGCGCAAAATCGTTGGAAAACACCCGTACCAGCGTATCGGTATACTGCACGACCGCTGCATAATCCGGCTGTCGCCGCTGCTCATACGCACTCAGCAACGCCGCATTGCCAGGGTCTGCCCCCGTTTGTGCCGCTTCTGCCAGCAAATCCGCCAAGGTTGCCACATCGCGCAAGCCAAGGTTCAACCCCTGCCCCGCTACAGGGTGTAAAGCATGGGACGCATTGCCAATCAACACCGTCCGCCCCGCTACTTCACACACTGACTTCTGCAACACCAACGGGTAAGTGGCTCGCTGCCCTACCCTGACAAATTCACCCTGTCGATAGCCAAATTCCGCCTGTAGTTTGCGCAGGAAAGCCGCATCATCCAATTGCATGGTCGCAGCAACATCCGCATCCTGATGTGTCCACACCAAGGAATAGCGCCCTTGCGTCAACGGCAACAACGCCAGCGGGCCATGCGGGGTAAAGCGTTCGTAAGCGGTATGCCGATGCGGTTCTGCCGTGGTGACATTCGCAATGAGGGCAGTCTGATGGTATTCTCGCCGTGTCACCGCAATGCCTAGCATCTCGCGCACCTTGGAATTCACCCCATCCGACACCACCAGCAAACGGGTGCGCAGGGTATCCACCACGCCATCGCGCTCAATACTTACCGTCACGCCATCCGCATCCTGTTCCAGCGCAAACACACTTGCCGGAACGTACTGCACAATCTCACTCACTGCCAATGCGTCGTACAACAAGCGCCCCAGCACCCGGCTTTCCACCACATAACCCAAAGCAGGCACACGCTCCTGCGCGGCTGACAAACGGGTCGCGCCGAAATGCCCCTGATCCGAAATGTGAATGTGCTGAATCGCCTCCACCCCCGAATGCAGCTCATTCCACAACCCCATCCCTTGGTAAATGCGGCTGGAACCATACGCCAGCGCAATCGAGCGGTCGTCATAACTTGGCTGCTCCACTGCACCGAAAGGAAAGGCTTCGATCAACCCGATTTTCAAGGTCAACGGTTGAAGTGCCACGGCTAAACTTGCCCCTACCATCCCACCGCCGACGATCAAAACATCAAACATAGCGCTGCTCACTGGCTGAAATCATGCTGCCATCCTTGAACAAAGCAGACACGCTGTCAAGCGACTAACAATTTACCGAAACTCGCCTATACTCTAAGCAAGGAGCAACATTATAAGCTCTCATATCCCAGCAGAGGGGCTGCGGAAACAAATCGAACACACATTAATCCACATACGACGAGGGCACTATCATGACTACCAAGCCTATGGGAATGTTACTGCAAGACCCATCCGCACCTGATTTATTCCAAGACTACGAATTCCCACTAGAAACCGACTTTCTGGCGAGCATGAGTTCCAGCAAACTAAGCTTGCAAGACACGGATGAATATGGCTCACGACTTTACCAAGGGCTGGACTGGGCTACCGCTGACCTGTCCTTCGCCACCCTAAACAAAAAGGGTGATTTCATCGACAACCCCCAGTTTCATCAGGTCAATACCTTTGCAGCGACCGCCTACACACTCGGTCTGGTGGAAAGTGCCATCGGACGTGAAATGAAATGGAAACACAACGCCCAACTGATTCTGCGTCCGCACGCTTTCGACGGCCCTAATGCCTATTACGACCCAATGTCACCGTCACTCAACTTTGGCTCGTTCACCTCGCCCTTTCGGCGTGCGCCCATTTGGACATGCTTATCCCACGACATTGTGTCACATGAACTCGGTCACGCGATTCTCGACTCCTTCCGCCCGCAGTACGTCTATTCGGAAGAAGTCGACACTGGCGCCATACATGAATCCGTCGGCGACATGATGTCGATGTTCACCGCCCTCAGCCATAAACCGGTGGTCGAACAGTTATACCGCGAGTCCGGCGGCGATATGATGAACCCGAACTTAGCCAGCGGGTTGGCAGAGGAATTCGGTATCGGCTTATGGGGAGTCAGCTTTCCATTCCTGCGTTCAGCCTTAAATGGGCCAAACTATGACCAAGCCTCCTCGCAAGTTCATGCCCGCTCCACGGTCTGGACAGCAGCCATTTACGAGATTCTCGCCACGCTGGTTGCTGAGGCACTGACACCTGCCGTCAAAGCAACGCTGGCAAACGCCCCCAGCAGCGGCAAACCACAGGCACAGTTCAACCCAATCCAGCAGATGATGATCCAACAACACAACCCGGTGTTTGAGGATTACTATGCCGACCAAGAAAATCACGACAACTTCGATGCGTTCTTTGACGCTATTGTTTCCGCCAGTACCCGCGTTAAAGGCATGATGTTGCGGGCGCTACAAGACATTCCTCCTACTGGTGTGACGATGCTAACCTTGGCACGGGTTTTCTATAACGCCGATGCGCGGCTCTTCCCCGATGACCCTAACCCGCGTGAACTGGCTAAAGCGGTATTCCAACGCCGCATGTTATGGATCGACGAAATCGACCTGAGCGCCCCCGGCGTCGGCGCTAACTTTGAAGAAGCTTTTTACAGTGGCAGTAATACCGCGATGCTCAAGGCGGTCTATGAAAATGCCGAGGCGCTACGCATTCCCATGGGTGAAGGCGCACGCATTCTCAACGCCCGCATCAGCACCGTTACCCGCACCATTGATGCTGGCAGCGAACAACGTGGCAGTAACACCAAAACCGTCACCGAACGTTACCTGTACTTCACCTACGAAATGGTGGTTGACATCTGCCCTGAATTTGGCTGGTTCATAAACATCGCCAAGGGTGGCACATTGGTCATTGATGAAAACTGGAACGACTTGCAACTCACCACCGACCCCGACACCTACCTCTACCCTGAAGGCGGTGAAAATGGCGGGGGTGGCGAACCTGTAGGCGCTCGCATGTTACGCATGGCGAAGCAACGCTTCACCCGCATCCACCACCGCTCACTGCGGGCATTCCGCGACGGTTTGGTCGACGCGGATGGTCACTTACCCAGCGGGGAACACGCCCTGCCGTTCAAAATTGCCAAGCAATCCAGCGGTGCGACCCGCCCCGTTCGCCACCGCTGCAATCTGAGAGAGCATCTGCTGGGGATTGCTGGCAAACACGCGAACTTCCCGTTTGACGTGGATTAACGCCGCATCAATGCCTCAATGGCGTCAATGTCTTTGACAACCGCCGCCGACAGCACCTCGTTGCCGTCGGCGGTAATTAGCACATCATCCTCAATCCGAATCCCAATATTCCACCATTGCGGATCGACATTATCAGCGGGGGAAATGTACAGCCCCGGCTCCACCGTCAACACCATGCCCGGCTGTAATTTGCGCCATTCTTCGCCGTGCTTGTAATCCCCCACGTCGTGAACATCCATCCCTAACCAATGCCCGGTTTTGTGCATGTAAAACTGGCGGTAAGGCTCTTCGGGAGCAGGTTCTTCGAGATTCGTCACTTCAGGCTTTTTCAACACTTCTTCCAAAGTGCCACTGAGAATGCCTAAATCGATTAAACCTTGCGCCAACACTTTCACAGCGGCTTGGTGCGGGTCATCCCATGTATTACCGGGAATCGCGGCAGCAATGGCGGCGTGTTGCGCATCCAGCACCAATTGATACAACGCCCGTTGTGCCGGGCTAAATTTGCCATTCACCGGAAAGGTACGGGTAATATCGCTGGCGTAGCATTCGTGTTCTGCCCCCGCATCAATCAGCAGCAAATCACCATCATGCAACACATCACGGTTTTCGATGTAGTGCAAAATGCAGGCATTTTTACCACCGCCCACAATCGAGGTATACGCCAGTTCCATCCCCATACGCCGGAATTCGTGCAGCAATTCGGCTTCGACTTCGTACTCGTATTTGTCCGGCTGACAGACTTGCATCGCCCGCGTGTGTGCGCGTGCGGCAGTTTGTGCGGCGTAACGCATCACCGCTATTTCTGACTCAGATTTGAACAGGCGCATTTCGTGCAGAATCCGATCCAACATCACAATGCTGTGTGGCGCACGTATCCCCGCCCGCGCCCTGGCACGCAAGTGGTTCACCCAGCGAATTAAATGCAGATCAAATTCAGGGTTTGCGCCTAAATCGTAATGCACTTGGTCACGCCCAATCAGTAATTCTGGCATCAGCTTGTTCAAGTCGCTAATCGGGTGCGCATCGTCTGCACCGTGCCAATGTTTTGCGCCTTCCAAACCAGCGCGAGTGCCTGACCAGCGTTCGGCTAATTCATTTTTTTCTCGGCAAAACAACACGTATTCGCCTTGCTCACGCCCCGGCACGAATACTGCCACCGCCTCCGGTTCATTAAAGCCGGTGAGGTAGTGAAAATCGCTGTCTTGCCGAAACGGGTATTCCGCATCACGGTTACGGACTTTCAAGCCGCCAGAAGGCACAACTGCCACCGCATCCTTACCCAATTGTGCCAACAACTGCTGCCGCCGTGCGGCGTATTCTTCCTTCGGAATCATCGGTTTTTGCATGGTGTTCCCCTCAATGAATATGTGGCGCGGCTTTCATCGGTTGCAGTTCCTCGTTCATCATCAACACCCCAACGCGTAGGTACTCGATAATTTCCGCGAGTGACTCTTCACCCTCCTCCTCGTCTTCCATTTCCAACTCGCCGGAACTACCAATGCGCACCACGTCTTCTGTCCATTCACGCGAATCGTCCGGCAAGGTGCGCATGTCTTTCACCCCCGCCAGTGCCAAGCCGAAACTGAAGCCCTGACACCAATCTTGCATCGCTTCCACGCGGGTTTCCAAGGCATCGTCTTCGGGTAAAAATAATTCAAACGCCATGTCTGAATCGTTTAATTGTTGGCGGGTAGCGCTAAACAATTCTTTCAACAAGGTACGGGCTTCTTGCACATAAAAATCCTGCGGGTTGCCTGCCAACACCTGCGCAAACCAAGTGTCTGGTGCAGTTGCCTGATCAACCACCAATAAACCGCACGCCATCCCATGAATTTCTGCACTCGAAAAATCCACGTTGGCACGCCCTAACGCCCGCTCTACGCCTACATAATCCGGTAATTCACTCTTCAAAATTATCTTCTCCCTGACAAAGTACTATTATGAGATGATTGACGTGGTTTCGCACTCTTTACTACCATTAGCCTATGAATACACAAGCCCCCGACCTGACACTGCAAACTCAACTCGACGCCATCGAACAACGCATGGAACGCCTGTTGAGCCTCGTTGAAAAATTGGCGACTGAAAATGCTGACTTGAAAAAGCAGGAAAAAACCCTTTCTCAAGAATGTCAAGCATTGCGTAGCCGCCATGATAAAGCCAGCAATCAACTGGAAGCCCTGATACAGCGCCTGAAAACCCAGCCAACCGCAACCGGGGCATAAGCCATATGGAAAAAAACATCCAACCCGTCAGTGTCCGTATTCTCGACAAAGATTATATGGTCGCTTGCCCGCTAGGTGAACAGGATGCCCTCATTGCCTCTTCACGCCGGGTCGACCGCGAAATGCGCAAAATCCGCGATTCCGGCAAAGTCTTAGGCAGTGACCGCATTGCCGTCATGGTTGCCCTCAATCTTGCCCACGAACTCATGCACGGCAAGCAGCAACATAACAACACATCACCCGACCCAGCAACGCTGGAACATTTGCAAAAAATACAGCAACGCTTGGATACGGCACTCGATAAGCACAAAGCTTAAGCACTTGTCAATTCTTCCCCTTACCCGATAATTGTAATACTATGATTAGCAAGAGCACCTCTGGGGGACTCGTGAGAAGATGGGTATTATCCTTGAGCCTAATTTCTTACCCCGGGAGTGGCTGTAATGGACTGGTGTGCATGACCGCCCGACGGTAAGCCTAAAAGCCATTCGCCGCACCCACTTGAACCTCTGGTTCAAGGTCGAAGTCTTCCACGATTTTCTGGAGTGTGCTCCTACTGTTCTCCCGCCACCTTTTCCCTCCTTTATTCACTACTTTTTTGAGTTTTCTCAAACCCTGATTTGTGTCATTTGTTATAGTGAGCACTCCATTAGGAGGAAACTAACACATGATATTAAAACCATTTCTTGCTGCCAGCATGGTGGCAATTGCTTTATTGAGCGTACCTTTTTCTGCCGTAACCGCCGCAGATGCAGCGCCAAAAGCTGCTGAAAGTGAAGACGCTAGTAACGATACGCGCCGCTTGGTGATTCAAGTCAACAAGCGGGAAGAAGACTTTCAGGATCATCTTCTGTCTAACATCGTCAATCTGCAAAAACATTACGGTATGGATGGCATCGAAATAGAAGTGGTTGCCTATGGTCCCGGCATTTGGTTAGTCACCGAAAAAAGTGCGTTTCTCAAGCGCGTGGAAAGCCTGATGATGCAAAACGTTACCTTCACCGCTTGTGGCAATACTCTGGATACCGTGGAAGCATCCAGTGGCACACGCCCGGTATTGCTTGATGGTGTCGAAGAAACCCAAGCGGGGATCGCCCGGATTATTGCCCTCCAAGAAGAAGGCTGGAGCTACCTTAGCCCGTGATACACGCCGGGTAAGTGCAATTAGCCCCAGCGCACTCACACGCTGCCTGCGCGGATTGCACAATCAGACTCGGCATTAAACCCGACACCCCCAAGTACGGCGCCATACGAATCTTTACTTGGGGGTTTTCGCGTTGTTTAGCCTGTACCAATTCAGGCACATCCGTGACCACATGACGCCCCGCCGACAGAAAAAAGGGCATAATGGTAACAACCGTTGCGCCCCGATCAATGCATTGTTGAATGCCGTCGGGAATGGACGGTTCTGCTAACTCCAGAAAAGCACTGCTCACGTAAGCGTAATCTGCCCCCGGCTGTGCGCCGACTTTAGCGGCAAGTGCGCGGATTTCGTCATTCGATTGAGTACGGCGACTACCGTGCGCCACAATAAGTAAAGCTTGCATCATGAATCCTTGGGTAAACCCTGTATCTATAAAGGGTGAATGTAGTAGAGTATTCCTTATCATAATAAAGGAGGGATAAATCGTATGGGTTTACTGTCAACATTAAGCGGATGGCAATTGGTACTCGTCACACTGGGTTTAACTCATATTACCATCGCAGCGGTCACTATTTTTCTACACCGCACCCAAGCGCACCGTGCGCTGGATTTAGGGTTCATTCCCTCCCACTTTTTCCGCTTTTGGTTATGGCTAACCACCGGCACTGTTACCCGCGAATGGGTCGCGATCCACCGCAAACACCACGCCAAATGTGAGACACCCGAAGACCCGCACAGTCCACAAACCCGTGGCATCAACACCGTCTTGTGGAAAGGTGCATTGCTCTACCAACAAGAAGCCAAAAATCAGGAAACGCTCGAAAAATACGGCAAAGGCACACCGGACGACTGGCTGGAACGGCATCTTTACACACCGCATTCATGGCTGGGAATTGTACTGATGTTAGTCATTGATGTGGTGTTATTCGGTTTGCCCGGCGTATTGGTCTGGGCAGTACAAATGCTGTGGATTCCCTTCTGGGCAGCCGGTGTTATTAACGGTTTGGCGCACTTCTGGGGCTATCGTAACTGGAACACCACCGATGCTTCCACCAATATTTCCCCGATCGGCATTTTAATCGGCGGCGAAGAACTGCATAACAACCACCATGCATTCGCCTCTTCCGCACGGCTTTCCAGCCACTGGTATGAATTCGATATAGGCTGGTTCTACATCCGCGTATTAGAAATAGTGGGCATGGCGAAAGTGCGCAAAGTTGCCCCACGCATCCGTATTAATCCTGACAAACTGACCGTAGACTTTGACACCGTGACCGCTGTGC
>CAYNNA010000053.1:0-18425 GCA_964398375.1 uncultured Thiothrix sp. | reverse complement strand
CCTATACGTTTTAAATGAATACTCATTGCGTTGATTAACAACGTGCTGCTGGGTCTTGCCATCACTTAACAAATCAACCAGTTGAATACTTATGTTACGTATGTATTCATGCAAGTCATTGGATAAGCCATTATCACCCAGTGGTTGAAATGCACTCACCCCATTGACGGGTAACAACTTACCTTGATAAGACACAGCTACACGATTAAGTGAGTGAGAACCTGCTTGCTGAGGTTCTCGTCCTTTTGTACTCGGTAAAATGCCTGCCATTACCCCTCCTGACGCTGATAAGTAGCGTTGTTACAATAAGACGTCCAACCTTCTAAGCAAAGCATCGCTTAGCGCACCGGCTGCCACCTGATCAAATCCCGCAAACATTGGGTTAGTATTGATCTCCAAAAACTGCCACTCCCCGGTATGCGGGTCAGTTTTGAAATCAGCCGCTGCGAAATCCAGCCCTAAATAATTCGACAAGCACGCCAACTTTTCCACCAAATCACCCGGTACATCCACAACTTGCATCCGCGTAGCAGACGATGAGCGGTAATCCAATGCCTCCGCCTGAATCCGAAAACCAAACCAAGCATTACCAATACGAAATACTCGCAGCTCCGGCGATACCAAACGCTGTTGCACAATCTGCGGGTAAGACAGTATGTGATTCCCCGTGGTTTGATGCACTGCCAACGGGGTGCAGTAAGCGCCGCCCGTCACGGGTTTAGTCACCCACTCCCCCTGCTCATGCAACCGCTTCATGGCGAGAAGATCGTTGCTGACATACGTATCAGCAACGTTAAACCCCATGCTCAACGCCAAGCGTAACATGTAAGGCTTATTAACCCCGCCACACGGCAGGAACCGCCGATTACATAACGCAATATCCGGTGAACTTAACAGCCAGCCGGATACGCTAACAAACCATTCACGCGCTACTGAATTATCGTGAGCATTATTGCTCTTCAAGTAAGCAAACACATCCTGTCGAATAAATGCTGCCGATACCGCGACCTCCTTGTCGTCATCCAGCAGGCGGTTTTGGTGAATATCCCAATGCAAACGCGGCGAACCCGATTGCCCAGTAAGCAAACAATGCACCGGAATATCATGCAATGCCGCTCGTTTCAGCAGACGTACCAATTGAGGGTCAGTGTCACCGCCTGCCAATAGCAATCGGGGCTTTATTGTCATTGTTGAATCACCTTATTTGTAATCGTGAGACCCACCGTCTTCTTCGCCAATCGCCAATGTGGTCACAATAGGGTCATCCACTGGCGGTAAACCACCGTCTTCCTCACCCAGTGCCAAGGTCGTGAATTGCGGTTCTGGGAGGAAATTAGAAACCGTGAAACCGACTTCTTCATCCGCAATTTGCTGGCTTTGATCGATGTAAATCGATGTTGGGAAGCCATATTGCTTGTCATACGTCACATCCACTTGTGCCGCACCGCCTTTAATCGCCTGCTGAACTTCCTTAAACAAATCATTAACGGTCAGCTTATTAAAATCAAGGTCATCAGGCACTGCCTCCCCCGTATCCGCAAAGGTAGCAGATGCGATTTTACCATCACGCACTTCAATATTAATTGGGCGGATAGCATCACCCCGACAGAAACAATTGCGCTGCAAGGTAAACGAGTAATCGTCAATGTCCAGCGAATCCCATTTTTTGCGGTTTGCCTCCAATTGTTGCTGCGCATTTGAACCTGTGGAACCACCCGCATTAATCGCTTTGACATCCTGTTGTGTCAATTTCTTACGCGAGATTTCCCCGCCGGTAATGCCGCCCGAAATAACCAGCGTATCACCTGCACTGAGCTTGCCATCCTTTTTACTGTCCAGCACTTCATAACTCAACGCGCCATTAATGTCGAAACGTTCGCGGATCGCTTTATCTTGTTGCCGCGTCAATTGCAGCGGTTTCGGTTGCGGCTTAGCGGGTTCAGTCGTCGGGGGTAGTTTGTCACCAATTACCTGAATCAACTGCATAATGAGCTTGATTAGGGCTTCATTATCGCCTTTTCCAAACGTGTTGTTACCTGACTTGCTTTGAATCGCTTTCACCGCATCGCCAAGCACGCTAGCAGCCGTTGCCAGCGTAGCGGCTGATGAACTGCTGCTGTTTTGCGTAGCAGTCTGCGTTGGCTTGATGCCACTGCCCTGTGTTATCCCTGTCATCGTGAATCCTCCAGTATTAGGGTATATGCCCAATTTGGCATGTCACATTCTTCGCGCTGACCACCGCAAGCACCGATTACCTTCAGACAGGCAGACATTTTTATCTTATGAGCGGTAAGGCTAAGCGCTACACTTGAACCCATCGCCAATATGCTTTACAACACCACTTACTCGACAATTTCGCCTTAATCGCTTTTGGAGGACACATGGCAACCCGCGAAGAACTCAGCGCACAAGCATCCGCCTGCAACGATGCAGAATCCTACGCCGCCCTTGCTAAACAAGCCGCAGCCGAACCCGCCGATTTGGACTATGCCAAAGAATTGCTAGCAAAAGGCGAATCCAACTGCTCCTTCCCCGCGCATTACGTCGCTGTTGCGGAAGGCTACGTAGCGGCTGGTGATAACGACAAAGCTGCTGCCCTGTACGACGAAGCCGCCAATGCGTGCTTTGATGCCAAAGAAAAAGCTGAAACCGGCTACAGCATTGCCAAATTCCTCGGCGACCGCGATAAAGGCCGTGCTTTGCTGGAAGAAGCCATTGCTGAAACCACCAACACCACCGAATTGCTGTCATACGCAGGCTACGTGCAAGACGCGCTGCAAGACAATGCGCTTGCCAACAAACTGTTCAGCAAAGTCACCGCTAACTGCAAAAGCATTGCCGATTACCAAAAACTCGCAACCGACATTAAAAACAGCGGCAATCCTACTACCGCGCTGATGGTCTTCAAAAAAGCCGCCCCTTCCAGCAGCGAAACCGCTGATGTCGTCACGTTTGCCAAAGGCTTGAAAGACCTGTTTGGTGATGATAAAGAAGTCGCAGCAACACTGGGTGATGCGGAAAGCAACTGCATGTTCCCCGCGCAATTTGTCGCACTTGCAAGCGGCTTCATGAACCTGCTAGGTGACAAAGCCAAAGCCGAAGACTTGCTGGAACAAGGCAAAAACTTCGCGATGAGCGGTGAAGAAAATCTTGATCTGGCAACCGGCTACGCCAGTTTGCTAGGCGACCAAGCCACCGCAAAAGACATGTACGGCGTTGCCCTGAACGAATTCAGTGGCAAAGAAGACTTGTTGAAACTCGCCAGTGCCGTTGCCGCCAATATGGATGACAAAACCATTGCAGGCAAAGCTTACGACAAACTCGCCAGCAAACTCAGCACCCCTGCCGACTTGGCAATGTTGGCAAAAGCCGTCAACGATAACCTAGGTGACAAAGACCGCGTTGCCAGCATTTACGCCGCTGCGGAAAGCAAAGCCACCACCGCTGCGGCCTTGGTATCACTCGCAGGCGAAGTCAACGCCAACCTGCAAGACCCTGCCAAAACCAACGCGCTCTACGCCAAAGCGGTTGACGCTTGCAAAGTTTACACTGACGCCACCAGCATCCTCGAAGCACTGGCGAAAAACCCAGCCGATGCCGCACTCGCTGCCACTTCCCTGCAAAAAGCCTTGGAACTGACCGAAACCAATGCGCAAATATTAGACGTGGCACAACGGGCGCACAAACTGACACCGGGCGACAATACCGTGGTTATCCAGGCTCTCGACAAAGCCGAAGCTAACGTCAGTTCCCTCGATGAAATGCGCAAACTGGCGAACGCATCCAAGCAATTGCTGGCAGATGATACCGAGCGCAACGACCGTATTAGCGGGAAACTGGCAAAGCGTGAAGCCAGCCAAGCGCGTTACACCGAATTCCAAAATCAGGAAAAAACCCTGACACGCCCCAACCAGTTCATTGCACTGGCAAGTGCCGTGGTCGAAGAACTGGAAGACACTTCCTACGCCAGCCAATTGCTGACTACGGCGGAAGAAAAGATGCAGGAAGCAGGCACGTTCAGCTTTGCCGCTTACCAGCCTTTGATCGTTTCCGTCGGCAATCTGGTCAAAGACAAAGCATGGTTAGCCCGTTTGCTCGACTTAGCCGCGAACAACAGCAACACCTTTGCCCAAGTGCGCAACCTTGGCGAAACCGTCAGCAAGCAACTCAGCGACACCGAATTTGGCAAAACTTGGACGCAGCAATTCTACGCCGCGCAACTGGCAAAGCTGGATGCCAATAACGCCAGTACTTTCGAGTACAACAAACTCGCCAAAGCTGTCAAAGAGCATTTGGATGACGACGCACAAGCGCAAGTCATTTTGGACAAAGGCGAAGCCAAAGCTCAAAACCATTTCCATTTCGCTTACATGGCAGAACTGGCGCAAAAATGGGGCAATAGCAGCAAAGCCGAAAGCCTGTACGCTAAAGCGACCGCCGCGTGCCAAGATGCCAGCCAACAACGTGAATTGGCGGATTTGATGCGTAAAGCGGGTGTGGTTAGCGCGGCTGCACAAGCAGTAACGCAATCTCAAGGCGGCAAGGGTACCTACTGGTAAACAAAAAAAGGGGAGTATGACAATACTCCCCTTCCTCTATTGGCATTATCAAACGCGGTTATTTGATTTTATCTGCCCAGCTATTCGCAATCCGCTTAGCCGCTTCACGTCCACCTAAGCCAAACGCCAATGCCGCTGCAATCGCTACTGCACCCAGCGTGAAGCCAAATGCCATATTCACGATATTATCTGCCAGCCCCATTGCCCGCAGCCCCATTGCCAAAACCAGACCTAAAATGGCGAAACGCGCAATGCTGGCAATCCCAGCGCTACCATACTGGCTCAGCTTGTTATACGCCAAAGTACTCAGGAAATAACCCACCAACAGGATAACGCCACCCACCAAGATACCGCCACCAAACTCCAGCACTTTAGCAAAGATATTGGAAATAATATCAATACCCAAGGTATTAACCGCAGCCGTCGCCGCCGTCAACATGGCAAAGAACATAATCACATTGCCGACCAATTTGGTAGGGGTGAATGAGTCACTAAACACGCCGGTCAAGCCCAGTTTTTGTGGCATACCATTGAGGTTGATACCATCCAACACGCTGGTCAGCATCGACACCACAAACTTGGCAACAAAATACGTGACTGCCAAAATAATGCCAGCACCAATGATATTCGGAATAGCTGCCAACAACTTATTCAACATATCCGATGCCGGTTCCGTAATCGACGGGATATTCAAAACCCCCAAAGCACTAACGGCAACAGGAATCAGGATAGCGGCAAAGATGAAAGAACTGCCGATTTTAGACAGCTTCACGCCCTGTGTACCCTGATCACCCATTTTAAGCGCCAATTGACGGTCAACTTTGCCGAGAGCAACGCCGGTTAATTCCGAAACAATTTTCGCAATTACCCAACCCGCGTAACCAATCACGCCTGCCCCGATAATATTGGGGATGGCCGCTAAGAACTTATTCAGCATGGTTTTCAACGGCGCTAACACGTCGGTTAACCCAAAATGCTGCAATACCGCCATGAGCACAAAAATGGTCAGCAAGGCTTTAATCAAGGAAGCCAGTGGCTTCGCCAGATTAGAACGCTGTAAGAAACCCACTTTTCCCAGCATACGTTTGATAAAGCCTGCAATAAAGCTGACGACAATCAACCCTACAATTAGAATTGCTAAACCGATCAAGGCATGACCGAGTTTACCGGAGGCTAGCCCCCCTAACATACTGGTGAGAGATGATGAGATTCCATCCATAGTGATTACTCCTGTCAATTAAATGAGGTTACTGTGTGAATATTGCGATTATTTAAGAATCAAGGCATCAATACGCCGATTACGCTCACGCGCCGAATCGGTATTATCAATACTGATAGGTTCCGAACTGCCCATGCCCATAATGCGTAAACGTTTACGGTCGATACCCGCCTGAACCAAGGCAACGCCGATTTCATTAGCGCGGATCAACGACAATTCAGTGTTATCCTTGGCAGTACCGACTTCATCCGTATGCCCACGAATCAATAATTTAATGTCTGGATTGGCGTGTAACAATGCCACCACTTGCTGAATCTGTGTGGTCGATTGGCTATTTGGTTTGCTTGACCCAGAGTCAAATTTGATTTCATCGAAAACAATCGGCTTATCCACGTCACGCTTGGCAATCGCATCACGGAACGCCAGCCCGAAACGGCTGGAAGCAATGTCAAGCTGACTACCATCAGGAAGCGTATACTGTGTCGATTGCGGTGCTGGCGGTGTGCTTGGTGTGCTGTCAGCGCCTGAACTTGCCAAACCAACAGGTCCTGCATCCAATGCGGCTGTTGCTGTTGCCGCTGCCGCTTGGGTAGTTTGAGTTTGCATCGGTTCTGGCGCTGCCGGGGTAGTCTGAAGCGGTTCGGGCGCTGCTTTGGCTGTTAAAACGGCATCACCAGCATCCGCTTCCTTGGCAGCTACCGCTGTGCTTACCTCAGTTGTCTCCGCCGTCACCGTAGCCTTATCAGCAGACGCTGGCTCCGCTGCCATCATCACGACTTGCGGGGCTTGTGTGTTAGCGGATATCAGCGCAGTGTCGTCACCGTCACCATGATTCAAAAACCAATAAAGCAACCCAAATAATAGGATTACCCCACCCGCAATTGCGTATTCTTGCATCGGCGTCAGGTCATCATTATCTGTGATCGTATCCAACATATTCACCTTCCCTGTTGATTGTTCTGAAATGTGTTACGCTAATTCTAGTCAACTTTTTCAAATAGACAGATTTTTTTAGCTTAATTTATTCAGCAATACACAATCATTAATCAATACTGGGAAAATTTTGCTTAATTCAATTTATTTGTTAAATTATTAAAATAAATAAATTTTTTCAAGATAAAAAATGGGCAGTCTATCGACTGCCCGAAGCGAGGTGAAATATGACTCAAAATAAGACTAAATGAAAATAATCAAGCTGACTTAAAAACCGCCAAAACTACTGGGCGTAGGTGCGGCAGGTGGTTGCATATTACCCTGAAAACCGCCCATGCGCTTGCCTTTGCGTTCGCTGCGTTGTTGTTCCATTTGCTGGAATTTAGCTGCCTGTTCTGGTGTCAACAAGACCTGAATACGCTGCTTGGTTTCATCGCGCAAAGCCTGCATTTTGGTGCGCTGTTCTTGCATAATGCTATCCACTTGCGCAGATTGCGTGTCGCTCAGACCAAGGAAGGTTTTCATGCGATCCATCCCTTTGCCCCCACCGAAACCGTGATCAGCGAAAGCAACGGAAGCGCCCATTGCGCCAATCAATGCTACTACTATTAATGCTTTTTTCATGTTGTGTTCCTCTTGTGTAACTCGTTAATCAATAACTTGGTTGATGAGGAACATCTTACGGGCAGATTGCGCACCAAATTTGCTGCAATTGTGCAAACAATGCGGAAGTCACACAGATCAGTTACACCTCGAACTTGTAACCCACCGAGTAGACTGAGTGGATAAGCTCTTGATCTGGAAGTATTTCCGACAGTTTTTTGCGTAATTTTTTGATGTGACTGTCAATTGTGCGATCAGACACAATGCGGTTATCGCTATACACCTTATTCATTAATTGGTCGCGCCCGAAGATTCTGCCCGGTTGTTGTTTCAGTGTCGCCAGCAATTCAAATTCCACCAGTGTTAGGGTGATTTCCTGTTGCCCTGCCCTCACCACTAAACGATCACGATCTAATTCCAAGAGGGCTGTATTAGGGTTGGAATGCCCAGCCATGCCAAGAACATCGCTCGGCATAACCTGCCCACGCCGCAACACGGCTTTAACCCGTGCCACTACTTCACGCGGGCTAAACGGTTTGCAAATATAGTCATCTGCACCCAGTTCCAAACCCAACAAACGGTCAATTTCCTCGACCCTTGCCGTCAGCATAATGATCGGAATCGGGGAAAACTGGCGAATTTCCTTACACACCTCCAAGCCATCTTTGCCCGGCAACATAAGGTCAAGCAGGATGAGGTTGGGGGAAGTTTGGCGTACCCATTCGCCCACGCCAAAACCATTATTGAGCCAATGGGTACGATAATTAGCGTTTTGCAGGTATTTTTACAGCAAATCGGCAATTTTTGGTTCATCTTCAACAATCAGAATCTGTTCCATGCCCTTATCCAGTTAACGGTGCAGTGGTAAGTGGATACGAATTTGCAGCCCACCGAGTGCCGCATGAGCCGCACTCAGCGTGCCGCCATGTGCCTCAACGATATTACGACAAATGCTCAAGCCTAAACCTGCCCCGCCAGTTGCCCGGTTGCGCGAACTTTCCACCCGGAACAAACGCTCAAACAAGTGTGGCAATGCGTCATTCGGCACACCGGGGGGAGAATCTTCAAACAGAATATCAATCCACCCTGCTTGTAATTGGGTACTGAGGTGCAATTGCCCCGGCTTATCGGTATAGCGCAGGCTATTTTCCAACAGGTTTTTGAACAATTGTTGTAAACGTTGAGGATCGCCTTGCACCAGCACCGCTTGCTGTGCCAAACCTTGCGTTTGCACTTGTAACCCCTGCTCTTGCAACACAGTGTGATGCAGGGTCAGGGTTTCACGCAACAATGCGACAATATCAAGGGTTTCTTTGCGATAACTGAGCGCCCCACTGTCTGACATGGAAAGGTCATAGAGATCACCGACCAAGCGCTGTAAATGGCTCACCTCCTGATGCAAGGAAGCTAATGTCGTGGTATTCGGCTGATTGATACCGTCTTGTAGCGCTTCAATTTCGCCACGCAAAATCGCCAGCGGGGTACGCAATTCGTGCGCAATATCGGCAATCCATTGCTTGCGTGAGGCTTCATTCTGCTGCAAGCGTTCTGCCAACGCGTTGAAATCGCAGGTCAGCAAACCCAGTTCATCGCGCCCTTGCGGTGTCATCCGCAGGCTGTAATTACCATCCGACAATTGGCGCGTGCCGTGGCGTAAAGCTTGAATCGGTTTACCCAAATGCCGTGCCAATAAAAACGATAATAGCCCCGCCATCGGTAAAGCCAGTAAGAACACCACCAGCCACACGGTGCGTTGCAAGCGGGCGGCAAAATCGACATCCACTTTTTCCGTCAGACTCTGGCGACGATGCATCCCTAAATAACCAATGGTTTTACCCGCTGATTTTAGCTCCAACAAATTATCTGGCACACCCAAGCGGTTACTGCCCTTCACCCATTCACGCTTGGCATCCAATAAGATCATACGCCCCACAAAACGCTCCATGCGTTGCGCAATATGGGCGCGTGGCGAGGGCATTCTGCCCAATTCGCGTTCACGCAAGGGAGGAGGCGGGAAAGGCGGTTCCGGGTCAAATTTGTCGCCATTAGCCGGGAAAAAGCTACTGCGTACTGCTGACATGAGAATGGATGTCCATAGCTGGGGATTTTGTTCAAGCTCCTCCCAACTACCACGGGTTTCATAGACTTCGACCAAGCGGCTTTCCAGTTGCGTTAGCGAGCGACTTTCTTGCTCATTGAGATAATCCAGAAAACTGCGGTTGAGCCGATATTGCAGTATCGCCCCCAGCCCGCCAGCAATCAGCAGGCAGGCGAGGAAGATAGCCATAAACAATTTGGTACGAATACTTAACATCATGATGCCAACAGAGACAACCGCAACGCCACAATAGTTGCAAGTCTAGCACCATACGTACCAACTAGTGCTGGTATCGGCACTGGTTTATTGGTTTATTGGTATTTAATTTCCAGCCAGATATGACCTTTGCTACCAGACTTTTTGACCTGAACGATTTCAACCTCACGACCGGGAGCCAGATTGCCAAGGGATTTACTCAATTTACCACCACCTTCGCTGCGCTTGCCCGGAGGATTCTCACGCACGGTTGCCCCCCAAGTTAAAGCATACTTGGCACCACTGACGGGTAATTCTGCTCCAATTTTCAAGCCTTGCTCAGACCACTTGCCATTGGTAAATTGCCCGGCATAAATCCAGCCAGTAGCCACCGTTGTGCTGCTGTCAGGCTCAGTTAGTGCGGTTGACGCTTCCATTACTTTTTCTGATGTTTCAGCCGGAGTAGCAGAGGTCGCGGGAGCCTTTTCAGGTATTTCCGGCTGCGGCACGGTAAGCACCGCCAAGGCTGGAACCGTCACGGCAGTTGTCTCTGGTTCGGCTTGATCAGCAACCGCTGCCACACTTGGGCTACTCGCGGGGGCAACGGCTGTGGTTGCCTGTTCTGCTACCGCTGGAGTTGCTGCTGGCTCTGGAAGCTTGGCTACACTTGGTGCTTCAGCTATCTTAGTAGAGGTATCACTGGTACCGCTTGCCACAATACTTTGCGAAAACAGAAAAGCCATGCCCGCCATCAGCAATGTTGTGCCGATCACTAAGCCGATCAATTCACGTTTCATTTGTTCACGGCGACCACCTTTTACGGTATATCTTGCTATTGCCATCTGGAGCCCATCCATGATTTGATTAATGTGTTCAAAAAATAGGATAGCAAATTCTTATTTAATTATCAGCAATAAAAAAAGATTTATTTCATCAAAGATATTCATGCCTGCAAAGATTACCTGCATTGCACAGGATTTCATAACTAATCGTCCCAGCAGCTTGGGCAACTCTATCAACCGAAAGGTGCTTGCCCCATAGTTCAACCTGATCTCCAACCCGTGCTTCAATGGCGGTGAGGTCGATCACGATCATATCCATCGACACACGCCCTAGCAGGCGCGTTTGCTTGCCGTTAATCCAAACCGGTGTTCCCGTTGGTGCATGGCGTGGATAACCGTCGGCATAACCAATCGCCACTACGCCAGTGCGGGTATCCTCTGGGCATATCCAACTTGCTCCATAACCAATACTTTCGCCTTGGGGAATAGTGTGGATTGAAATCAGCGGTGCCACTAAGCTCATCACTGGCTGCAAACCGTCACGTTTAGCATCGCCATTCACAAACGGAGACGAGCCATACAGCATAATGCCGGGGCGTACCCAGTTCACATGGGTTTGCGGCCAACCCAAAATACTGGCGGAATTACCGATGCTACGCGGTGCTTGCAACCCAGCGGTGTATTTGGCAAAGCGTTCCAGTTGCTGCGGGGTTTTGTCACTATTTAACTCATCAGCACACGCCATGTGCGTCATCAGCCAAGGATTGGGCTTGACGTTTGGGTGTTTAACCAAGCGTGCAAATAAATGTTGCGCTTGCTCGACCGGAAACCCCAGACGGTGCATTCCGGTATCCAATTTCAACGCCACATCCACTTTAACCGCAGCAGGCGCACTATCGAGTAATTCGAGTTGGGAAAGGTCATGCAACACGACGCGAAAACGGTGTTCGGCGGCAACTTTCATGCCTTGGAGATTATTAAAACCTTGCAATACCAAGATGGGGTGGATAAAACGTGCCTGACGCAATTCTGTCGCTTCCGGCAGGCATGAGACCGCGAACCCGTTAGCATTGCTAAGGGCTTCAGCCGCTTTGAGCATATTATGCCCGTAAGCATTGGCTTTGATCACCGCCATTGCCAAACTATTAGGCGCAGCCTCGCGGCAGCGTGCAAGATTATGCCGCAAGGCAGCAGTATCAATAATGGCGCGTGCAGATCGTTTCATCCGGGCAGTGTAGCGGTTTGTGCCAATTATTCAAATCCTGGGGTATAAATGTCAGGGGTATAATTCTCAAAACGGGTGTACTTACCAAGGAATGTTAAGCGTGCCGTACCAATTGGTCCGTTACGCTGCTTGGCAATGATGATTTCTGCTGTGCCTTTGTCGGGGGATTCGGGGTTATAAACTTCATCACGGTAGATGAAGATGATTAAATCAGCATCTTGTTCAATCGCGCCCGAATTATGACTCACAATCCCATCCGCTAACCAGCAAGCATTACCCGGCACAGTTAAATCAAAGACTTCCGCTTCACCTACCGGTTCGACTGCGACCACCCTATCCCAAAATAAGCCGTCACTCACTAATGTGCGCAAGGCATCATCATCCAAAATCTCCGCATAACTACTCAAGGTATCCCGTGACGGGGCAAAGTTAAAATGCGCATTGCCACCGTAAGCTGTGCCGCGTAGATTTGCCATGCGGCGATGCGTAATACCCTGTTGCTGCATCTGCGCACGAACATAGTCGAACACACTTTCTGGCAAAGTATCCACATTAGTATTATCAACCGTGCTATCCAGCAAGCGCATGACTTCGTCGATATTATCTGCACGTGCCCCAAACACCCCAATCTCACGTATGAACAGACGTTGCTGGGTTACACCAGAAACATCGGCAGTAAACCAACCTTCGGCGCTTTCAGCGGTAGTGATATGCTTGATACGTGCCATAATCCCAAAACGTAGCAACAAAGCCGCTACATCTCGAATCAGCAGCTCGCTGGCAGTGGCAAAATAAATGCGGCATTTAGTTTTTCCGACATGAATACTGCCATCGGTCGCCCACAAATGACGCAAAAATAACGCCAATTGCGCATTCGGTAATTGAAACACCCCGGATGGCAAGTGTTTTTCACGTGAACGTTGCCCGAATATACCCAGCTCTTTTAACCACTTGCCTACCCCTTGCGGATGCCAACGGTTGCCATTTCCGCTAATCACAAGTTGATGCCAGTTACCTTTGCCGGGATGACGGGTCACGGTAGAACCCAGTGCTTCGGCAGCTTGTGTGACGGCTTGGCTGTTTGCTTCACTGGCGGTGGAGTAGCGCAAAGGTTGGTGCTTAATGTAACTACCGTCACCCACCAAATGCGCCAGTAAAATAACTTCATGCTCAGGCCATGAGTGTGGATGAATTGGCTCTGGCAGATGACGCGCCAATGCAATACGGTCGCCGGATTGCAATTCTCCCGCGTATTTCCAATCCCACAAAGCACGTAAACGGTGTTCTTTGGAACAACAAATCGTTCGCCCACTGGCAAGGCTGATACGCACCGTTTCCTTCTTGCCAACCGACCACACTAAATCCGTAACAGCAGTTTCCATTTGTCCGGCGGCATTCACCGATACAACGCTAGGCGTTTGCCCAACCAAATCACGGATAGGTATGCGCCGCCCATCTGCCAGCATAACCAAGGTATCTCCGGTAACGCATTCACGTAAATCCGACATGACCGGGCGTTTATTGGGGCGTTGCTCCAAACTGCGATTGAGCTGTGACAGTGCAATCACGGGGACGGCGAGTTCCTTTGCCAGCGACTTTAAACCGCGTGAGATTTCGGAAATCTCCGCCGTGCGGTTGTCAGTGCCCGTACCGGTTTGCATTAATTGCAGATAGTCCAACACAATCAAGCCGAGTTGCCCGTGTTCACGCATCAGGCGGCGTGCGCGAGCGCGAACTTCGGTCGGGGAAAGTGCAGGGCTATCGTCGATGAACATGGGTACATCGGCGAAAATCTTCACTGCTGTCGCAATGCGCGGCCAATCTTCGTCAGTGAGTTTGCCTGTCCGAATGCGGTGCTGGTCAACCCGCCCCATCGAAGACAGTAAACGTAGGGTAAGCTGTTCGGCGGGCATCTCCATACTGAACACGGCAGTCGGAAGTTTTTTGTGCGCAGCGGCGTATTCGGCGATGTTCATCGAAAAGGTGGTGTTATGCACCAATACATCATCGGCAACAAAATTGTGTGTATCAGGTACACTCAAATCATAGACTTGCCGTTCACCCAAGTAATCAATGGCTTCGATTTCATCCCAATAAAGATCGCTATGAGCAAGCGTAGCAAGTGTCTCGGATGATAACGCATCTGCCATTTCTGCCAATAATTCACGACTTATGCCGCGTTTACCCACGTGGAAATTATGTCCGGGTTTGCGCCCCATGCGTTGAGCCAATTCCGCCCAAGTTAGCGCTTCTTTGCAATTAGCAACAATTTCCCATGTTTCGCTTGGCAACGTATCTAAAATGACTTTTGGTGTTTTTTCTTGACTGACTGCCAAAGCTTTTTGCACAGCATCTTCTTTACCGTACATGCCAATGTCTTCTAAAAATTGGCGCACATGTTGCTGATGCGTAATACGCAACTCATAGGCGGTACGATATTCACCCTGATACCGTATTTGCCGATGACGTAATTTTGCAAGAATGCCAAAACGTACTAATAAATGTTGCATATCCCGTGCTAATGCATAACTAACCGTGCTATAGGAAATACCCGCTTGGATACCATTTTGGACATAAGCACTGCCATCACACGCAAACGCTCGGTTCAAAAAGACCGCCATCAAAGCACGCGGCAATTCAAATATCAGCGCGGGTATACGCTTCTCATGAGCGTTTTTGCCCATCAGATCCAACGTTTGCAACCATTCCGTCACCGGATTTGGTATAGAACGCGTAGTTGCAGCACGACCATGTGGCATCAATGCGAAGGGTTCTACCTGAAGTTCCCGACACAAAGCACCGAACATATCTCCTGCTGGCACGGCTTTACCTACTGACCAATAGTGTACCGTTGCCACGGCAACACCTAATTGTCGTGCCAAGGCATTTAAGCTTAGAGAAAGTTCCTGTAAGCGATGCTTGAAACGTACAGCAAAATCTTGTCTTGCCTCCTGCTGAAATACTGTGTCGGTTGCCACCCGAATACTGGGAGTGCGCTGCCCCTCACCGTCCTCTAAGCGCCATTGTACGCCTGAAAAATCGTCGAGTGCGGCAATAAAATCTTGGCGTATCCGAGGGTTAATATTGGTAAATTGCGGGCAACTTTGTGTCAAACCACCATCAGTCAAAAAATAAGCAATTAGTTTGGTTCGCTGTTCTGACAATGCACCTTTGCCAAAAAACGATAAAATACGCGGTACAGCAATGCGTTTACCAATTTTAATCTCAGCTAATGGTTTCCAACCTTCAATGGTAAGAAAAGGATGCGTCAATGTCGTGATTACTTCACGCCCAAGCGCAGTACGTACACGGAAAACGGGTTTAATACCATCATCCACATAGTGTGATGGTTGCGCGACTTGCAAACGTAGTTGTGTATTTAATGTAGCCAACGAGCCTTGTTGTCGGGCAACCAAATCATCAATTACTTCCAAGCGTCCCGTGGTCGGATCCAGCACACGACTCCCCGTCACAATGCATTTCCCCATGGACGGTCTGCCTGCGACGATGATCAAGTCGCCCTTCTGCAAACCCGATGTCATTTCATCCAGTTGCGTATAACCGGTCGACACGCCCGTGATATTGCTATCGAGCTTACTTAACTCTTCGATGTGCGCCAAGGTCACTTTAAGCAGGCTTTTCAGCGGCTTGAACACTTGACCTTGCTTAGTACCCTGCTCTGCGATTTTGAAAACTTTTTGCTCGGCTTCATCCAGCAATTCCTTGCTGGGGCGACCTTGAGCAGTGAAGGCGGAATCGGCAATGCCAGTACCAACAGTGATCAGTTGGCGCAACACCGATTTTTCGCGCACGATGTCAGCATACGCACGAATATTAGCGGCACTGGGGGTGTCTTTCGCCATTGTTGCCAAGTACGCAAAGCCACCGGCATTCTCCAGTTCATTGCGCTGCTTGAGCCATTCCGTCACCGTGACCAAATCCAGCGGTTTATTGTCTTCCACCAAATCAGCGATCGCGCGGAAAATGAGGCGGTGATCTTGCCGGTAAAAGTCACCTTCGGTTATTTTATCCGCAATGGTATCCCACGCGGTACTGTCGTTAGCCAACCCGCTCAGCAACAAACCGCCCAGAACAGATTGTTCGGCTTCGATGGAATGCGGGGGAATTTTGAGGGATTCGTATGAGTCTGCCATCCGCTAAGTTTAGCGAAAATCAGCGACAAGCGTTAGGGATAGAACAGTGGGAAAGCTGTGGATAAACGAAAATGCCCCATAGAACTTTTCAGCACTACAGGGCATTTTTTCGCAAGAAGTTGTTAAATCAGAAATTATTCTGCTTCAACCACAACCTTGATGGTAGTGTCGACTTCAGCGTGCAGATGTACGCCGATTTCAAACTCACCCAAGTGACGCAGTGCACCATCCGGCATACGGATTTCACGGCGTTCAATCTGAATACCAGCGGCTTGAATCGCTTCGGCAATCTCGATATTGGAAACTGACCCAAACAACTTGCCTTCGTTACCGGCTTTGCCCTTAATGGTCAACACCAACTCAGACAGTTGGTCACGACGCGCTTGTGCGGCTGCCAGAATTGCTTCGGCTTCGGCTTCCAGTTCTACACGACGGGCTTCAAACGCTTCCAGATTGGCTTTAGTCGCCATCTTGGCTTTGCTTTGTGGAATCAGGAAGTTGCGGGCATAACCAGGGCGTACTGATACGACATCGCCTAGCGTGCCGAGGTTTTCCACTTTTTTCAAAAGAATGACTTGCATCGTACTCACCTTTTACTTGTGCTGATCAGTGTATGGCAGCAACGCGAGGAAACGCGCACGCTTAATAGCGGTTGCCAGTTGACGCTGATAAATCGCTTTAGTACCTGTAATGCGGCTAGGTACGATTTTACCGGTTTCGGTAATAAAGCTTTTCAGGATGTCGAGATCTTTGTAATCAATCTCGGTAATGCCTTCAGCCGTGAAACGGCAGTATTTTTTGCGGCGGAATTGACGTGACATAAATTAGCTCCAGATCAACCGTAATTATTCGTCGTCAGATGAATCGTCATCAGACAGTACTTCTTCACGCATACGTCTAGCAGGCTTGCCTTCCGCGTCTTTTCTCAACGGGGATGGCTCAGTGACAGCCTTGTCCATGCGCATGGTGACGTTACGGATAACCGCGTCGTTGAAACGGAAAATGCTTTCCAGTTCAGCCAGTGTTTCCGCGCCGCATTCGATATTCATCAGCACGTAGTGTGCTTTATGCAGCTTATTGATAGGGTAAGCCAATTGGCGACGACCCCAGTCTTCCAGACGGTGAATAGCACCACCGCTTTCCTGCACCATGCTACGGTAGCGCTCTACCATTGCCGGTACTTGTTCGCTCTGATCCGGGTGGACCAGAAAGACAATTTCATAATGTCTCATGACAGTTTCCTTTCGGGTTAAACAGCCTCCCATTAATGGTGAGGCAAGGATCTTGGGCAGATGCCCATAGAAAAGCGCGGCATTATGGGTGACTCAGGCAGGTTTGTCAATTCGGATTGCGCTAAATGACACTGAATTTCCCCGCTAATACTAGGTAAGGCGACGCCTCGGTCACTAATGTCCTACACTATCCATAAAGGTTGATCAGAACACCAATACCTAGCAAGCGAGGGCTAATGGACATTAAGACAGGAACAGCCGCGTGAAACACCGTTTACTGGCACAGTATCCGTTGGCATTACCGGGCTATCAGTATCTCAGCGTACTGCATGAAAGTGACAATGCCATCATTTTGCTGGCTAACAATCCCAGCGGCTCGCCGGTGGTGATCAAACGCTTCAAATTTGATGCCAGCCACTTACCACAAGAGTTAATCGACGAATTCATCCTAGAAAGCAAAGCCTTAGGCTTATTCGCCCACCGAGGGCTAGTGCAACCGCTGGACGCAGGAATAATGTTTGGCGCATTGTACATGATTATGGAATATGTACAGGGTGTGACGTTGCGACGACACTTGGCGACCATAGGCACTCCCCCCTTAGCACAAGCCCTGCAATGGTTCGAGGAAATCACGCTTGCCCTGGGGGTGATTCATGGCATTGGCTTGCTGCATCAAGACCTGAAAACATCCAACATCATCGTGCGCCAAGATCAATCGTTAGCGTTGCTGGATTTTGGCTTGGAAATCCGTTTACTGATAGCCAGTGGATTCCTGCGTGAAGATGAAATCTATTGCACCCCCTATTACATTAGCCCCGAACGCATTATCGGCGACCCACCGGATGAACGTACCGATTTGTATGCCCTAGGGGTAATACTGTATGAATTACTGGTTGGTCATAAACCCTATGAGTCCAATACACTGAATGAACTCTTGAAAAAACATGCAGTTGCCCCCATACCATGCCTGCCAGACAACCTATCGGTTTATCAACCCTTGATAAAGGGTTTATTAGCAAAGTTCCCTGAAAACAGGCTACAGTCAGCCAATCTGGTGGTACGATTATTGCAAGAAATATCTAAAAGGGTTAACGCCGGGAGTTCCAGATCATGAAAAAATCAGCCAAATGTGTTAGTTCAAAAGCCGTAGAATGCCAACAATCCGTGGTGTTTTATTTCATGCGCATCGCCAGATGGGTGGCTTTATTGTTGATGGTAGGCATTGGAAGTATGGGTGCTGCGTTGCAATTTTACCATCATCAGGACATCAATTGGATGTTTGTCGGAATCTGCACCCTATGTGGCATCATTTTATTCTGGATTGGGCATTGTATCATGAAAAGTGAATGTGCCACCCGCAGCCGTTGCGGTACCAGCGATTCAGAGCATCCTAAAAATCTCGCACCCAGCCCTGTGGTTCATTTA
>CAYNNA010000052.1:0-18605 GCA_964398375.1 uncultured Thiothrix sp. | reverse complement strand
CACACATTGCGGCTTCTCGACACGCTCCTCTTCATCTGGTTTGCTTGAAAGCATTCCATCGACAGGATCCCCCATGCGTCCTTTAAACTTTGACAACCGCTTTGTACGTGAACTCCCCGGCGATACCGACGGGCTTAATGTACCGCGCCAAGTACACAACGCACTGTGGTCAAGCGTGCAACCCACGCCGGTAGCCAATCCACACTTGCTGGCGCATTCACCCGAAGTCGCTGCACTGCTGGGCTGGACAGATGCCGACGTTCAACACCCCAATTTCGCGCAAGTCTTCGGCGGCAACCAATTGCTCACGGGAATGCAACCCTATGCCGCTTGCTACGGCGGGCATCAATTCGGCGGCTGGGCGGGGCAATTAGGTGACGGACGCGCCATGAGCCTCGGCGAAACCCTCAATAGCGCAGGCGAACGTTGGGAATTGCAACTCAAAGGCGCAGGCCCCACCCCGTATTCACGCCGTGCGGATGGGCGGGCGGTATTGCGTTCCTCAGTGCGCGAATTCCTGTGCAGCGAAGCCATGCACCATCTCGGTATTCCCACCACCCGCGCCTTGAGTTTGGTTGCCACGGGTGATGGCGTTGTACGCGATATGTTTTACGATGGCAACGCGCAAGTCGAACCGGGAGCAATCGTGTGTCGAGTTGCGCCCTCTTTCACCCGCTTTGGCAATTTTGAACTGCCTGCCTCACGCGGCGACATCCGCTTGCTGGAACAATTGGTGGATTTCACCATCGCCCGCGATTACCCCGAACTGCAAGGCGATACGCAAGAAAAACGCGGGCAATGGTTCTTGGAAATCTGCCGTCGCACTGCGGTGATGATTGCGCACTGGATGCGAGTTGGCTTTGTGCATGGGGTAATGAACACCGACAATATGTCTATCCTTGGTCTGACTATTGATTACGGCCCTTATGGTTGGCTGGAAGATTACGCCCCCCTGTGGACACCTAACACTACCGACGCCCAAGGAAAACGTTACAGCTACGGGCAACAACCCTACATAGGTCACTGGAATCTGGCACGTTTGAAAGATGCCCTGAAACCCGTGATCAGTGATACCAGTGTGCTGCAAGCAGGTTCACAACAGTATGCGGATACTTACAGCGAAACCTTCGGCACGATGCTGGCGGCGAAATTCGGGATTCGGGAACTCTCTGATGAGGACGCACCCTGGATCAATGGCGCATTTGAATTGTTGCACAAAGCGGAAGTGGATATGACGTTGTTCTTCCGTCATCTGGCATTATTGGATGTGCAGCAACCAACGCTTACCCCACTCTATCCGGCATTCTACCGCGATGATTTATTGCAGCAATACCATGCGGAATGGGAGCAGTGGTTACAACTTTATTGCCAACGGTTGCAGCGCGATGGTATGCCTGACCCGGAACGTCGGCAGCGTATGAATACTGTCAACCCGCGTTTTGTATTACGCAATTACTTGGCACAACAAGCCATCGACCAAGCCAATGCTGGCGACAACAGTATGATCACAGAATTGTTAGACGTGTTACGCCACCCTTATGCAGAGCAAGCGCATTATGCAAAATTTGCCGAAAAACGCCCCGAATGGGCGAGGCACAAAGCGGGATGTTCGATGCTGTCTTGCAGCTCCTAATTCACTGACGACTTACGGGTCGGTAACGCACAGAAAGTGGTGCATTGCTTGTTATTGCCAAGATTGACCTCAACATCCTGCTGCCGCTTGGGCTGCGGAGGCTTAGCCTCCACCCGAATGCTGGCTGGTGAAGTATTCAATGGCACGCCTTCATGTGCCGGAGCGGGTTTTGATGCCCCTGTCTCGGTCTGTTGCTGAAACGGATTAATGGAGGAAGCCGCGCCCGACACGGCTTCTGAGACATTAGTAAGCGTGGAACAAGCGGATACCGAAAAACCACTCAATAATACCACCATACACGCCAAGGCTCGTGGGCTTGTCATTTTCATTTGCTAGTCTCCTTAGGTTGCCCAATAACAGGGCTGTTTTTACACAACAAGCCTAGTGTAGCAGTAAAGAGACAAAAATCCCGTTGATTTTATTGATATGTTGTGAGTTGCATACAAAAAATAGATTTCAAATACCCGCTTACCCCTTGGGCTGCATTTGTTCCGGGCGCGTAGGCGGGTCTAATTCGGTTTCCGCCCAATCCACGTCCACTGGCTCACCCGCCTTATTGAATAAGGGCAATTCATAATCATTCCAGCCGCGTATCCCGGTTTTCATGGAATACACCTGCTGATAACCCAGTAACTGCAAGGTCAGTGCCGCCAGTGCGGTACGGTTTCCTGAACGACACACCAGCACCACCGGCTTATCACGTGCCATCGCTAACTCAGGAATGGTGTCGGAATAGCCCCAATCACAAGAGGTTTCCAAAATACCACGCGGCACATGCAGGGAATCTTTCAGGTGCGCAGCGTCATATTCATCGGCTTCGCGAATATCGACAATCAGCACTTCAGGGTTGCTGGCTTGCAGCGCCTCCACATCCCACGGCATCAACTCCTGAATATAGGGCAACGCATCGGCAACCAGTGCCGCAAAAGTTTTAGGCTTATTCATGCTTAATGCTCTGCATTAGCCGCTTCGACACGGATACCGTGCTCCACCGCCATTACCGCTGCGGTAATACGGGAGCTGACATTTAATTTACGTAAAATAGCTTTAACATGCAGTTTTACCGTGCCATCTGAGATGCCTAGGTTGCGGGCAATGACTTTATTACTCTGACCTTCTGCCAACAAGGTAAGGATTTCGTATTCACGCGGTGTCAGTTCAGAGAATGGGTTAGCAATCTTGTCTTCATGCGCCCGCGCATCACCGCCTTGCACCACTCTTGCCAATACCGGCGCAAGCTCTGGGGCAACCACGGTTTTGCCTGCGACGATTTCGCGCAAAGCCACCACTAATTCATCGGGTTCAATGTCTTTGAGCAAGTAACCGCGTGAACCACTGCGCAAAGCTTCCACTAAATCGTTTTCATTACTGCTAGTGGTGAGCATAACGACCCGCAAATTCGGGGTATTTTTGCGTAACTGGCGTAATACCGTGAGGCCATCCATTTGCGGCATCCGCATATCCAGCAAGACAATATCCGGTTCGAGGTTGAGGGCAGCGGCTAAACCTTCATCACCACTGCCAACCGCAGCGACCACTCGGATACCCCGCCTGGTCAGCAAATCTTCCAGACCTGCACGAAACAGGGTGTGGTCATCAATCAACAATACTTTTTCGTTCATGTGGGGTCGCTTGTTACTGTGGTCATCAGAGCAGGTTACACGCCAAACAAATCAGAAAGCTTCTTAGTTGGCGGTGCATCGAAATTTAATTGTATCAGTGTACCCTCACCCGGTTCACTTTCAAACTGTATCTCACCACCGATCTTGTCCGCCCGCTCCTGCATAATGCGCAAACCGATGTGTTCGCCCGTGGTAGGGTTAGGATCGGGCAAAGGGTCGGGCAAGCCAATACCGTCATCTTCCACTAAAATGCTGCACCGACCTTCTTCATTGCTGTACAGTAACAAGCGCACGGTAGTGGCTTGGCTGTGCTTGCGAATATTATTCAGTGATTCTTGTACAATGCGAATCACCTCCAACTCGACTTCGCGCGACAAATCTTTCAGCGCCCAATTATGGTAGAAAAAAACTTCCATACCGGTTTCTTGGCGGAAACGCTCGGTCAGACGTTCGACTGCCCGTAAAATTCCCTTGCCATCAATCGGCGCACGGAAGTCGGTAATCAAGCTGCGTAACTCGGCGTAAGCTTCGTCGATGGTGTTTTCCAGCACCTCCAACTCATGCCACATATCCGCTTCCGCCCCACGATTAAAGGAGTCATCCAGCAAACGTACTTTAAAACGCAAACTGGCGAGGGTTTGAGCCAGTGAATCATGCAACTCGTGCGCCATACGGGTACGCTCTTCCATGATCGACAGTGTGCGCATGTCTTCATCGCTATTGGCTTTCTCAATCGCCATACCCAAGTGCTGACCGATGCTGAGCAACAACTCATCATCCTCCACCTTATCGTAACGCCCTTGCCGGATGAAGAGATTGTAAATGCCCAGAATTTTATCGCGATATTGCAGCGGAATCGCCAGCATTTCCAAATCCTGCTGCCCCGCACATAAGGGCTTGCCTAAAATCACATTGCATTGTGCAACATCGTCACGCACTTTAATGCCACGCTCACCGGCAGCTTTACCGCATAAACAATCCGGTCGAGGCAAGGTTTCTTCAGCTTTTAGCGCCGCTGTATTCAAACCAATGCTGGATACCAAGCGCATATTACCTTCACGATCCAGCAAACGCACGGTCGCCGCCTCCGCGTGTACCACATCGGTCAGGGTATGCAGAAACCGCTTGAGTAAATCTTCCAAACTATCGGCACGATTCACACAGGTTGCCACTTCGTAAAGGACACTAAGATGACGCTTTTTCTGGGCAAGGTATTTTTCCTGTCGACTCATGCGTTTTTGCTGCACCCGTGACAGTGCCTGATAATCTTCGGTAATCGCGTTGATTTGCTCACGAATTTTACGCGACGGGCAGCTTTTTCCTGAAATGGGCATTCGCGCACTGAAATCACCTTTGCGCAGGCGAATCGCCCAGCGGGATAATTCCGCACCAAACCGGGAAAACTCCCGCCACACCCAATACAGCAATGACAAAACGCCCGTACCCGCGATAAGCCACAAACCGGTCATCACGGGCGCAATCCACTGATACTCCACTTTACTGCTGGTAGCCCAAAAATAGACAGCGCCAATGACAGTAAACGTAAAAATCAGCACCATCAGGCTCACTTGCGCCTGCCAAGGTAGATCAATAACCGGGCGACCTTCCTGACTCGCCCAGTAGCTCTCGCGTGCAATCGTCTGGGCAGCATCATCAATGTCTGGCTGAGGCAATGTGGTGGAAATAGGAAGTTTGACGACGCTTTCTTGCATGAAATTATGCCTGTGGTGGACGGTAGTTAGGGTCATTCGGATTGATGAAAACAAACTCCAGTTTACCGTCGATTTCCACATAGTCCAGTGTCATACCTGCCACTAACGGTTGTGAAACCTCATCTACCACCAGTGTTACCCCTTCGGATGCGATTTTTTGGTCGCCCGATTTTTCCTGATCATCAAAACCCATCAGATAATGAAACGCGCCGTCCGGCTTTCTTTGGATAGCAATGCGCAACGGTAAACCAATGGCATTACCTTGTACCGAAGCGGTACGAACTTGAGTGGCAGCGGCGGCAGTAACTGTGATCATGCAGTAGGATTCCTTTGGGTTTGACGAATAAACTCAACAAAGCGCTGCGCCCACCTGAACTGGGCGGTATCGCGCATGTGCGTGTAAGAGGCTAACAAATTGCGGTAAATCCAGCCATCGTGTTGACCATCAATGCCGGTTCCGCGTTGCATACGGTAGGCGAATTTACCTGTTGTGGTCAAATTCTCAAGCCGGGAATAGTGGAACTCGTGCGCATTAATGGTATGCAGCGTGTCGCCACCCGGCCAAGGCATATCGGCGGTTTCCTGCAATTTCACGTAACCCCTGCCCTGCGGTTTAGTATGCATCACCGCATCACCGGGAATCACCCCCACCATATCCGCCTGCTGCCCGTTCCAAATTAGACTGCGGGAAAGGTACATCAAACCGCCACATTCCGCATACGTCGGCAAACCGTTGTCGATGGCGCTGCGGATAGATTCTCGCATCGACGTATTCGCCGCCAGTTGCTGCATGTGGGTTTCAGGGAAACCACCGCCGATGAACAAGCCGTCAATGTCGGGCAAGGCGGTGTCGTGCAGGGTGTTGACGGGAACGAGGGTTGCACCTGCTTGTTGCAGGGCTTCGAGGTCGCCGGGGTAGTAGAAACCGAAGGCGGGGTCTTGGCAGATACCGATGCGGAGCGGTGGGAGTCCCCCCCCCATCCCCAGCCCTTCCCCCGCAAGGGGTGAAGGGAGTAATGCAGCACTATCAGCAATCTCTCGCAATCCAGCCAAATCCACCTGTTCCACCACCAGATCCCGAATCCGCGCAATCTGCGCCTCCGCCTCACCGCTCTCATTGCTCGGCATCAACCCCAGATGGCGTTCCTCAATCGCCATTTCCGGGTTATTCTGCACCGCCCCCAACACCTTAATGTCGGTGTAATGCTCAACGGACTCACGCAGCTTGCTGGCATGACGCGCCCCACCCACACGGTTGAAGATAATTCCGGCAATATCCACTTCCCGCTCAAACGCCTGATAGCCCAGCAATAGCGGCGCTACCCCACGGGTCATCCCCCGCGAATCCACCACCAGAATAACAGGCGAACGGGTCAGTTTGGCAATGGCGGCATTGCTGTCGGAACCATCCAGCGCCATGCCATCGTACAGCCCTTTATTCGCCTCAATCAGTGCAATATCCGCATCCAGCGAATAATGCTGCACCGTGTGAATAATTTCATCCGGTGTCATGGTGTTGAAATCAAGGTTGTGGCAAGGGCGCTGACTGGCAGCCCCCAACCACAAAGGGTCGATATAATCCGGCCCTTTTTTGAAAGGCTGCACACGTAAACCTTGGGCGTACAAAGCCGCACACAGACCGATGGAAAGTGTCGTCTTGCCAGAAGATTTGTGGGTTGCGGAGATAAAGATTCTTGCCATGAACGCATTCTACCGCAATTTTCGTATATTATTAAATCTTAATATTATCGTGACGTTGCCAGACAAACATAATCCAATAGAAGACAGCGGCGACCACCACAAAGCTGACTAGACTCGCCACCGGATCAATTTCACTAGCGGTAAACAAGGACGGCGCAGGCAATGCTGAACCCGCATAATTCATAACCAATACCGCAAACAGATTATTCGCGGCATGAACCCCAATCGCCAATTCTAGGGAATTACTTTTGACTGTAATAATGGCTAAAAACAAGCCCATTAACAAATACAATAACGGGATCAGGTAAGCATTCGCCCCGACTTCTGGATTTGCCAAATGTGCTGCCATGAAAAGCAACGAAGACCCCAACACCGGTACGACCGCACGACGCCCCCACAAGCCTAACCATTGCATTACATAACCCCGAAACAGCAATTCTTCAGCGGCTGCCTGAAGCGGGGTAATCACCAGTGCAATCGGCAAAAAAATCAGGAATTGTGTTGCATCAAACGTCATCTGGTACCCATCAGGCTTGAATAACACCTCCAGCAAGGTTGCTAAGGCAATCAAACCAAAAAAGACAGCAAACCCTTTAAACATGAGTTTCCAATCAATATGCATTAAGGGATTTATCAGACTAGTGAAGTAACGTTGGTGTAAAAAACGCACCGTAATGAACACCCCCAGCAGCATTGCCAGCAAGGTGAAGTTGATCCCCAGATAAGGCCACAGGCTACTGACCCCCTCAAACTGCAAGGTACTCAGGTCAACATTCGTACTAGGGTCATCGTCACCCAGCAGCATAACCACCATGATTCCTAACGGAATCGCACCCAATACCTGCCAGAAAACCGCAATGACCAATAAGCCAAGTACATACCGCCACCAATGATTTTTGCCTAGACTGGCTAAGCTTAGATAACTTGTGTTCACTTATTTTCCTTAATTATGTAATTCACATCATACATATACAGACGATTGTAGCGCATATTTTGAATTGCACATGCGTTAACAGACAACCATAATCAAGATCAATAGACTCAGTAAACCCACCTGCTGATCCTTTCAGACCAACGGGGAGAAGCGCACGCTTGTAGCACGGCGAAACGGGTTAAATCTCACCACGATAAGGTTTGTATGTTGCAATATGTCGTTAAACGCTTGCTAGGTGCGCTGCCCACCTTGCTAGTGATCATTACCTTGGCGTTCTTTTTAATCCGCTTAGCACCCGGCGGGCCATTCGATACTGAGCGCCCCATGCCGCCGGAAATCGCTGCGAATATTGAACGGGCTTACCATTTGGACAAGCCCTTACCGGTGCAATACGGGTATTACCTGCTCAATGTGTTACAAGGGGACTTGGGGCCTTCGTTTAAGTACAAAGATCACAGTGTCAGCAGCCTGATTGCGGAAGGGTTTCCCGTGTCTTTGCAACTGGGTGTATTTGCCATGCTGCTCGCCTTGCTGATTGGGATTCCAGCGGGAATGCTGGCGGCACTGCATCACAACCGCCCACTGGATCACGCTGTGATGGCAGTTTCGATGACGGGCATTACGATACCTAATTTTGTAATGGCACCGTTATTGGCATTGGTGTTTGGGGTGTTTTTGCACTGGTTGCCGGTCGCCGGTTGGGATCAGGGCTGGAAATCAGCGGTATTGCCAGTGATTGCCTTGGCATTGCCACAAATTGCGTATGCGGCGCGATTAATGCGTGCCAGTGTGTTGGAAACATTGTCTAGCCCGCATATTCGTACTGCGGTTGCCAAGGGCTTACCGATGCGGCTGATTGTGTGGCGGCATGTATTGAAGGGAGCATTGCTGCCAGTATTGTCTTGGCTGGGGCCTGCAACGGCGGCGATTATTACCGGTTCGGTGGTGATTGAGCAGATTTTCGGGATTCCGGGCATCGGGCGGCATTTTGTACAGGGGGCATTGAATCGGGATTACACCTTGGTCATGGGCGTGGTGATATTTTACGGCGCGTTAATTATTTTGATGAATTTGCTGGTGGATATGATTTACGGCTGGATGGATCCGAGGGTACGTTATGATTAAACACAAGGCATTACAGCGCTTATTGCGTAACAAAATGGCGGTCGGCAGCGCCATCGTCTTGCTGTTGATTGCCGTATTGTGTGTGTTAGGGCCGTTGTTTAGCCCGCACCCTTACGACGAAATTTATTGGGATGCCATGGGTATTCCACCCGATGCCGCGCAAGGTTTCTGGTTTGGGACGGATGCGAATGGACGGGATTTGTTCGTGCGTACCCTGATCGGCGGGCAGATTTCACTAATGGTGGGCTTGGCGGCAACTTCGGTCAGTTTATTCATCGGCGTTTTATATGGGGCAACAGCAGGGTATTTGGGCGGGCGCACTGATGCGTTGATGATGCGCTTGGTGGATGTGTTGTATGCCCTGCCCTTTATGTTTTTTGTGATTTTGCTGATGGTGTATTTCGGGCGCAGTATTTTCCTGATCTTCGTGGCAATTGGCGCGGTGGAATGGCTGACAATGGCACGAATTGTGCGGGGGCAAGCCTTATCCTTGAAAGGTCGCGCTTTTGTGGAAGCTGCACGGGTCAGCGGCGTGAGTCATTTTGGGATTATTCGCCGTCATATTGTCCCCAATACCTTAGGGTCAGTCATTGTGTATGCCACTTTGACTGTGCCACAAGTGATCTTGTTTGAATCGTTTTTGAGCTTTTTAGGCTTGGGGGTGCAAGAGCCGCTTACCAGTTGGGGCGTATTGATTGCCGAAGGGGCGGCGCAAATGGAAACTGCACCGTGGATGCTGTTGTTTCCGGCTGGATTTCTGGCGGTAACATTGTTCTGCCTCAATTTTTTGGGCGATGGTTTGCGGGATGCATTGGATCCGAAAGGGGGATGAAACATCCCCCTCCGCTCAATCGTCACTCGAATTCGACGACTAAATCTCCCTGCTCGACCAGCTCTCCAGCCTGCAAGTGAACTTTCTTCACCTTGCCTGCTTCTGGCGCAGTAATCGTGGTTTCCATCTTCATGGCTTCGATCACAAATAGCGGCGCATTCTGCTCCACTTCATCGCCTGCTTTGACCATAATCGTAGAGAGCTTACCCTGCAACGACGTACCAACTTCATTCGGATCAACGGCTTTGCGATTGGTCGCACGAGTCGGCTTCACGGACAAATCACGGATCTGCACCGCACGGATTTGCCCGTTGAAATCAAACGTCACGCCACACATGCCGTTCTCATCCGTCGGTGAACGGTACAGCAAACGGATAATCAGCACCTTGCCGCGCCCCAATTCAACCAGCACTTCCTCATTCAGTTTCAAGCCGTAGAAAAACAACGAAGTGGGCAAATGGCTAATGTCACCGTATTCCTGCTGATGCTTGTAGAAATCACGGAACACTGCCGGATACATGGTGAATGACAGGAAATCGAGGAACGTTTGCTCAGGGTCAAACTCCTGCTTAAACGCCTCAAATGCGGCATCCAAATCCACCGGCTTCAAGTGATCATTCGGACGACCCGTGTACGGTTTCTCGCCTTTAAGGATAATGTCGCTCAAATCTTTCGGGAAGCCGCCCGGCACTTGCCCCAAACCGCCTTTGAACAGGTCGATCACGGAATCAGGAAACGCTAATGTACGCCCACGCTCCATCACATCAGCTTCAGTCAAGCCGTTGGATGTCATGTAAATCGCCATATCGCCGACGACTTTGGATGATGGAGTCACTTTCACGATGTCGCCGAACATGCGATTGACCACCGCGTAGTTTTCCTTCACTTCCTCAAACTTGTGTTCCAGACCTAACGCAATCGCTTGCGGACGCAGGTTGGAATACTGACCACCCGGAATCTCGTGGTTATACACTTCCGCCGTGCCAGCCTTCAGGCCGGACTCGAATGGATAGTACATTTCGCGCACGTCTTCCCAGTAATTGGCATAAGCATTCAAGGATTTGAGGTTGTACGGCTGTTCACGCGGCTGGCCTTCCATCGCGGCAATCAGCGAGTTCAGGTTGACCTGTGAAGTCAGCCCCGACATGGAACTCATGCAACCATCCACGATGTCGACACCCGCTTCGATCGCTTTCAGCAAGGTGGCGGATTGAATCGACGCAGTGTCATGCGTGTGCAAATGAATTGGAATGCTCACCGTGTCTTTCAACGCCGTAATCAACGTCGTCGCCGCATACGGCTTCAACACGCCGGCCATATCCTTGACCGCCAACATGTGTGCACCGGCATCTTCCAACTGCTTCGCCAGATCAAGGTAGTATTGCAGGTTGAACTTGTTCGACGGATCTTTGTGCAACACGTCGCCAGTATAGCAAATCGTGCCTTCCGCAATCCCGCCAGTACGTTCACGCACGCATTGAATGGATTTGCGCATCCCTTCAATCCAGTTCAAGGAGTCGAAGATACGGAACACGTCGATACCGTTTTCCCACGACTTTTCAATGAAGGCTTCCACCACATTGTCGGGGTAAGCGGTATAACCCACCGCATTCGAGCCACGGAACAACATCTGGAACAGAATATTCGGAATAGCCTCGCGTAATTGACGCAAACGATCCCACGGGCATTCGTGCAAGAAGCGCATCGCCACGTCAAACGTTGCCCCACCCCACAGTTCCAACGAGAACAATTGCGGGTGATTTTTGGCGAAACCTTCCGCAATTTTCATCATATCGTCGGTACGCACGCGGGTTGCCAGCAAGGACTGGTGCGCATCACGCAAAGTGGTATCAGTGTAGAAAATATTCGGCTGCTCTTTCACCCATTGGCAGAACTTGTCTGCGCCCATCTCATCCAGCAAGTTTTTGCTGCCCTTCGGGTATGCACCCAGCTTGTCGAAAGCGGGAATGATCGGCTTGCGGAAATGCTTGTGTGGGTCGACGTATTTCACGTCTGGATTGCCGTTGACGGTGACATTGCCGATGAACTTCAACGTTTTGGTGCCACGGTCAAAACGCAGCGCAGTGTGGAACAGTTCGGGGTGGTTGTCGATGAACGTAACCGCGCATTTGCCACTGGTGAATACCTCGTGTTGCAACACGTTTTCGAGGAAACCGATATTGGTTTTCACCCCACGGATACGGAACTCCTGCAAGGCACGCAAGTTACGATTGGCAGCACCTTCCAGTGAACGCCCCCATGTCGTGACTTTGACCAACATGGAATCGAAAAATGGCGATACTTTCGCACCAGGATAAGCCGCGCCTGCATCCAGACGCACCCCAAAACCGCCACTGCTGCGGTAAGCAATGATCGTGCCGTAATCCGGTCTGAAACCATTTTCAGGGTCTTCGGTGGTAATACGGCACTGCACCGCGTAACCGTTGCATTCCACCGCTGCTTGGTTGGGAATCCCGATTTCGGGGTCATCCAGCCGTGCGCCGCCTGCAATCAAAATCTGACTGCGCACAATGTCAATGCCAGTAATTTCTTCGGTGATGGTGTGTTCGACCTGCACACGCGGGTTCACTTCGATGAAGTAAATGCGCTCGTCTTTGTCGACTAGGAATTCAACCGTACCCGCGCAGGAATAATCCACGTGGCGGGTAATTGCCAGCGCGTATTTGTACAGGTTTTCGCGGGTTTCTTGTTTCAAGCTGGTACTGGGCGCAACTTCGACCACCTTTTGGAAACGGCGTTGTACCGAACAATCACGTTCGTACAAATGCACCAGATTGCCGTGGGTATCACCCAAAATCTGGATTTCGATGTGCTTGGGTGAGTCGATGTATTTTTCGAGGAAAACGGTATTGTCGCCGAACGCTTTCAGGGCTTCGTTACGCGCATCGTGATACGCGCCTTCCAACTGTGACGGGTCACGCAAGACACGCATCCCACGCCCACCACCGCCTGCTGCGGCTTTCAGCATTAATGGATAGCCAATACGCTCAGCTTCGCGACGTGCAATCTCCAATGAATCCAGTGGTTCGCGGCTGTCTTCAATGACCGGTAAACCGGCAGTGATGGCGTTTTCTTTGGCGGCAACTTTATCCCCTAAACGTTGCATCGCTTCAGGTGTGGGACCCACGAAAATAATGCCTTCTTCGCGGCAACGTTTCGCAAATTGCACGTTTTCAGACAGAAAACCGTAACCGGGGTGAATCGCATCCACATGATGACGCTTGGCAGTTTCAATAATGGCTTCAATATCAAGATAGGGTTTGAGCGGCTCATCGTCTTTGCCGATTTGGTAGGCTTCGTCCGCCTTGTAGCGGTGCGGTGAAAAACGGTCTTCATAGGTATAGATGGAAACCGTACACAGCTTGAGTTCGGCTGCGGCACGCAAAATGCGAATCGCAATTTCGCCACGGTTGGCGACCAAAAGTTTCTTGATTGAGCGGGTCATTGGACTACCTTCGATGAGAGTGGAACGGGCTGCCATTAACGGTGGGCCGGGTGTGGAACTTAGGTGTACCCACACTATTATTATGCCGATAGTTTGCGGGAGTAATGGGCGCTAGTCAAACCGCGACCGGCGCTTTTATGTGCGGATGATGCTCGTAACCGACCAATTCAAAATCATCATAGGTAAAGTCAAACAAATCGGTCACGGCGGGGTTCAGTTTCATCTGCGGCAAGGGGTATGGCTCACGGCTCAGTTGTAATTCTACCTGCTCCAAGTGGTTGGAATACAGGTGCGCGTCCCCCAAGGTATGGATGAATTCACCGGGTTGCAACCCTGTCACTTGCGCCACCATCAGCGTCAGCAAGGCGTAGGAGGCAATATTAAACGGCACACCGAGGAAAATATCCGCACTGCGCTGATACAACTGACACGACAGCTTGCCTTCCGCCACGTAAAACTGGAAAAAAGCGTGGCACGGCGGCAATGCCATATTGTCCACATCCGCCACATTCCAAGCACTGACGATAATCCGGCGCGAATCGGGATTGTGTTTCAATTGGGCAATGACTTGCGCAATCTGGTCAATATGCCGCCCATCAGGTGTCGGCCAGTTGCGCCACTGGTAGCCGTAAACCGGTCCCAACTCACCGTTGGCATCCGCCCATTCATCCCAAATGCTCACACCATTTTCTTTCAAATAACGGATATTGGTATCGCCTTTCAGAAACCACAGCAATTCATGAATGATTGAGCGCAAATGTAACTTCTTGGTGGTGACGACAGGAAAACCAGCACTCAAATCAAAGCGCATCTGATAACCGAATACCGATACTGTACCTGTACCCGTGCGGTCGGCTTTGACGACACCGTGATCACGCACATGGCGCATTAAATCGAGGTATTGCTTCATTCTTTAGCCTTCTTATACGCAAACCACATAAACAACACACCCAGCAGAATCATCGGCACACTCAATACTTGCCCCTGTGTGACCCAACCCCATGCCACATAACTCATTTGTGCATCCGGTTCACGCACAAATTCCACAATCACTCGCGCAATGCCGTAACCAACGAGGAATAAGCCGGAAATTGCCCCCACGGGTGGCGAACGCTTTCTGAACCAATTGAGCACAAGGAACAGCACCAAACCCTCCAAGAATGCCTGATAAAGCTGTGAAGGATGACGGGCTATAGTATCCACTTGCGGGAACACCATGCCCCACGGCACATCCGTGGCTCTGCCCCACAATTCGCCGTTGATGAAATTGCCAATGCGCCCAGCCCCCAACCCAATCGGCACGAGGGGAGCCACAAAATCACTGACTTGAAAGAAATTCAACTTCCAACGCCGCGCCAGCAAGAACATCGCCAGAATCACCCCCAGCAAACCGCCGTGGAAACTCATGCCGCCGTCCCAAATTTGGAACAGGGAAATCGGGTCAGACAACAAGCCTTTCAGGTTATAAAACAACATGTAGCCAATGCGCCCACCGGCAACCACACCAATCGCCCCCCAGAACATCATGTCATCCACCCGATCCGGGTTCATGACACTGTTCGGCTCTTTGGAGCGCATCTTGCCAATAATCAGAAAACCGAGGAAACCAATCACATACATCAACCCGTACCAATGCACTTGCAAAGGGCCGAGTGCTATCGCCACGGGGTCAAATTGAGGGTGTACCAACATAGGTTATCTCTACTTGCTTGCTAGAAAAATAAGTTATGGAGTTCTGTACCGGGGTCTTCCGCCCGCATGAACACTTCGCCAACCAGAAACGCATTAACCCCATGCTCACGCATCAATTGCACATCGGCGGGGGTATGAATGCTGCTTTCTGTCACCAACAGCACGTTATCCGGCACGTCAGGCAGCAGCTCAATGGTGGTTTGCAGGGAAGTCTCGAAGGTGCGCAAATTGCGATTATTGATGCCAATCAGTGGGGCATTGAGACGCAAGGCACGCCCAAGTTCATCCTTGTCATGCACTTCAATCAGCGCATCCATGCCCAGTTCCGTTGCCAGCGCGTACAGATCCGTCATCTGTGCGTCAGCCAATGCCGCCACGATCAGCAAGATGCAATCTGCACCAATCGCGCGTGCTTCGTAAACCTGATAACGATCAACGATGAAATCTTTACGAATAACGGGCAACTGACACGCCGCACGCGCGGCTTGCAAATACTGTTCGCTGCCTTGAAAGTATTGCGCATCGGTCAACACCGACAAACACGCCGCACCACCGCGCTCGTAACTCGCTGCAATCGCAGGCGGATCAAAATTTTCGCGAATCAGCCCTTTGCTGGGCGAGGCTTTTTTGATTTCCGCAATCACCGCCGATTCACCTGCTGCCAGACGCTTGCGCATGGCTTGCTCGAAACCGCGCACGGGTGAGGCACTGGCAGCCTCCGCCTGCAATTGCGCCAGACTACGCACCGCAGAACGTGCCGCGATTTCTTCCTGCTTGGTGCGCAGGATTTTTTGCAAAATATCAGGGGTACTCATCAGGCATCAAAACTTTTCGTTAGGTCAATCAATTGCTGCAAACGTTCAGCGGCTGCACCGGAATCCAGCACTTGCTGGGCTTTGGCAACACCCACCGCATGGCTATTCGCCAGACCTGCCACGTAAATTGCCGCGCCCGCATTCAAGCACACAATGTCACGCGCTGTGCCTAGTTCACCTGCGAACACGCGCTGAATTAATTGCAAACTTTCTTGCGCCGTTTCTACCCGCACACTGTCAAGACTGAAGGTTAGCAAACCAAAGTCTTCGGGTTGAATGGTGTATTCGGTGATCACCCCATCCTTCAACTCCGCCACGAAGGTCAGCGCAGCAGTGCTGATTTCATCTAAACCGTCAGCGGCATGTACTACCATGACATGCTTACTGCCCAAGGTTTGCAACACCTCAGCCATTGGGCGTACCCATTGCTGACTAAAAACACCCAATACCTGGCACGGCGCATTTGCAGGATTCGTAAGAGGTCCCAGCACGTTAAAAATGGTACGTACCCCTAATTCACGGCGCACACCAATCGCATGTTTCATTGCACTGTGGTGCTTTTGCGCAAATAGAAACCCTACACCCAGCGTATTAATGCACTCAGCCACCTGTTCCGGGGTAATGTTCAAATTCACGCCCGCTGCCTCTAGCACATCCGCACTACCGGATTTGCTGGAAATCGAACGGTTGCCGTGTTTAGCAACCCGCGCCCCCGCAGCAGCGGCAACAAACGCACTCGCAGTGGAAATATTAAACGTGCCAGATGAATCCCCCCCCGTACCGCAGGTATCCACCAAATGTTCCGGCGACACCTCAACGCGGGTCGATAATTCACGCATCACGCTAGCCGCCGCACTGATTTCGGCAACGGTTTCGCCGCGCATCCGTAAACCGATCAGAAACCCACCAATTTGTGCGGGAGTCGCCTGACCTGTCATGATGATACGCATCGCGTCTGTCATTTCTTCGGTGGAAAATGAACCATTTTCTGTAATCTTACGTATATATTTTTGCAATTCCATGAAATCTGCTTGATTGTTGCTGAGCTGTGAATGGACGAATGCTAACATGATTTAGTCTTTTGTGTTCACTACTGAAAGAGGTGTCTTATGGAAAAGAACGTTGGCAGCATGGATAGAAATATCCGCTTCGGGGCAGGCGCTGTCCTGCTGATTTGGGGCTTGGTGTTCAAGGGCGGTTTTCTGTTAACCCTGATCGGCATTGTGCTGTTGGTAACGGGCTATCTGAACTTCTGCCCGGCTTACAAACTGATTGGCATGAATACCGATAAGAAATAGATTGATTTCTACTGCACTGGTTAGCGTCATTTGCCGCTGACCAGTCAGTGTGCGATATTGCTTTCCATTCAGTTGGAAGGACATACCATGATTATCAAACCCAGTGAACACCCCGGTGCACACGAACGTCATTTGCTGCGCAAAGCCAGTAACCCGCTGTTTCCTAACGCTCCCACGCTAGACGATGACAACCTCATCGACGCACAACGGCTGGATCACGAAGCCCTACAAACTTTCAACACCGAATTCCGCGCTTTGCTGGAAGAAACCACTTCGCTAACAGGCAATGTTGAAAGCGAAGTGATTTTGCAGCTCAAAGACCGGCTGGATCGCGCTTACGAAACCGCCTCCAGCATTGGTGGCGATACCACTGCCATGAAAGGGGCGATTCGCAAATTGCTGGGGTTTATCATGGCAAGCGTGCGCCGTGGTGCAGGTGCAGATGCACACGCGCACATGGAGTTGGATCAGGAAGAATCCGCACGCGAAGCCCATTTCGCCTTACTGAGTGCCGCCTTAGTCGCCGATTTGCTGCACCCCGACTCCCCGATTCACCCCGATGAACTCCTGCCTACATTACTGTCTGCCGACAAGGATGAACTGCAATTAGCTCTGCAAATGTTCGACGAAGTGCAGTTGCTGGCAATTTTAAGCCAAGGTGCAGCACTGCTGGAACAATTGCAAGGCGCAGGCGTGAATGTCAGCATTCCACAAGAAAAACTCGCTTTCATGCAAGGCTACGCGGAATTTGCGGGCGGCTTGTCGACTTAAGCAACCGCTTCCATCACCATCCGCCCAACCTCACTTTCTACCGCGACGATTTCACCGCGCAGGGAATTCGGTTGGGCTTCAGTGATGCGGACATCCACGAATTTACCAATCAAACGTGGATGCCCGTCGAAATTCACCACACGATTGTTTTCGGTGCGACCCGCCATTTGCGCGTGTTTGCGGGAAGGGCGCTCCACCAACACCCGTTGCACCGTCCCCACCATTGCTGCGCTGATGGCGTTAGCCTGTGCTAGAACACGGGTTTGCAGGTGTTGCAAACGGTCTTTTTTTACCGATTGCGGCACATCATCTGGCAAGCTCGCAGCGGGTGTACCGGGGCGTTGGCTGTAAATAAAGCTGAAACTCAGATCAAAATTCATCTCTTCAATCAGCTTCATGGTATCGGCGAAATCCTGCTCGGTTTCACCGGGGAAGCCAATAATAAAGTCGGATGACAAACTCAAATCCGGGCGAATCTTGCGCAATTTGCGAATTTTGGCTTTGTATTCAATCACCATGTGATTGCGCTTCATCGCCATCAAAATCCGGTCAGAACCGCTTTGCACAGGCAGGTGCAAATGGCTGACCAATTCCGGCACATCGGCGTACACCTCAATCAGGCTATCGTTGAATTCGTTGGGGTGCGAGGTGGTGTAACGGATACGATCAATCCCATCGACCGCTGCCACGAAAGTAATCAAGGTCGCTAAATCAGCAATTGAGCCATCATGCATTTTGCCGCGATACGCATTCACGTTTTGCCCCAGCAAATTGACTTCGCGTACCCCTTGCGCCGCGAGTTGCACTACTTCGGTAATCACATCATCAAACGGGCGCGAAATTTCTTCACCACGGGTGTAAGGAACCACGCAGAAGGTGCAATATTTACTGCAACCCTCCATCACCGACACAAACGCAGTCGGGCCTTCAGCACGCGGTTCGGGCAAATTGTCGAACTTTTCGATTTCGGGAAAGGAAACGTCGATCGCGGGACGGCCGCTCTG
>CAYNNA010000051.1:0-18656 GCA_964398375.1 uncultured Thiothrix sp. | reverse complement strand
AAATGAACCACAGGGCTGGGTGCGAGATTTTTAGGATGCTCTGAATCGCTGTGGAAATCGCGGGGGCTAGACGTGCTGAAATGGCCGCTTACTATAGATCTGCTTGTTTTTTAAGCCTGCTGCCGATAGCTAAGTATGTGGGCAGTCGACAGATCAGCGATTGATTTTGATTATAATTCGATCTATTTGTTTCGTTTTTGGACAAGATGGGCTGCTTGATAATCTAACAAGATCATTTGCCTGTTTTCGATCAAAAAAATGCATCAAAAATTAAAAATATCAGCAGAAATTGTGAAGAAACGAACTATAGTTTGTCTCTGAAAGCATTAAGGTTATTTATTTTTATATGATTTACTTATGTCTAAAATTAGTTTTTTCATCAATAATTTTGACAGTTTTTGATCAATTCCTCATTTTATAAGTAAATTTTAATACGTTTTTTTGATGAAATGTGCTCTTTCATGGGTAGGTAGCGTTGCTATATTTCTATAAAACATTATACTTGTGTTTATACATCAATTAAATGATGTATTTTGTGAAAGGGCAGAAGTGTCATAAATTTTTTTTATCGACTGGAGTCTATCTTTGAGGTGTGGTGAGTGCTTATCATAACCTTTGTTTATGTGCTTGCGCATTTGCACTGAGTTTTTGAGTAAGTGTTTGCTTATCATCGTAAATTGAGTTGTGATGAAATGGTGCTTTTACCCTTTGGGGATATGTGAAGTGTCCATTTGTTGCTGGGGTTTACATGAACGTTGAGATAGCACTTGAGGACATGCAGATGTCAATGGTACAAGGGTTTTTCGTAAGGTATTTGTCGGGTTGGAAGTGTTCCGGCGTGGCGGTAGCGTTTCAGCGATTAGGCTTTTGGGTGTGTCGGTAGATAGGGAGTTAGGCGCTTTTGTGAACAGGAGGTTCCAGTGAGTTTTGCGGGCATTTTTTTATTAGTTTTTTTTATATCGGCAGTATCCATTCTGCTACTTACCCCGTTTGCGGTTAAGTTTGGTTTGGTGGATGTACCCAATAGTGAACGTAAGTTCCATAATGGGGATATTCCGTTAATAGGTGGGGTGTCGATCTATGCGGGCTTGGTGATGGGAATTTCTCTATTCATTACGCCTGATAATCATTCACTGACTTATTTGGCGTGCAGCAGCATCATTGTGGCGCTTGGCGTGGCTGATGACGTTAAAGACCTGTCGCCTCGGTTACGCTTATTCGTGCAAACGGTGGTTGCGGCGCTGATGTGTGCTGGTAGCGGCATGTACATTCACTATCTGGGGACAATGTTTGGGACTTCAGCCGTTGACATTGGGGCGCTCGGCTACGTGGTGACGGTGTTTGCCGTTCTTGCTGCCATTAATGCGTTCAATATGATAGATGGAATTGACGGTTTATTGGGTATTTCTTCGTTAGTGACATTCGTGGGCATGGGAATCCTATTCTACCTGAATGATGACATGACTAATATGAAGCTGACCTTAATCCTTTCTGGTGCACTCATCCCTTATCTGATTGCTAACCTTGCTGGTGGCGTTCAGGAAAAGGATAAAAGGATCGTTAAGATTTTTATGGGTGATACCGGTTCCATGCTGATTGGTTTCACCGTGGTTTGGTTATTGATTCAGGGAACCCAGCCGACACTGGATGGTTCGGTTAATAGCAATGCTATTAGTTTCTCGGCGGCAACTGCACTGTGGCTAATTGCTTTCCCCCTAATGGATATGGCACGGGTTATCGTGGAGCGAGTCTCGCGGGGTCAGTCACCGTTGAAAGCGGATCGTACTCATCTTCACCACATTTTGTTACAAAGCGGGGATAGCAAGCAGTCTGCGCTTCTGAAAATTAGCACTTTGTCGGCATTTTTTGCAGCTACAGGCATAGCAATGCATGTTAGCGGTTTCCAAGAGGTTACTATCTTTTTGACCTTCTTGGCTGCATTTGCCCTCTACACGGTAAGGGTAAGGCACTTGCAGAAGCAGCCTGCTTAGTAACAGATTGTTTAGCATAGGAAATAATATAAATGACTCAATTACAACAGAACAATGGTTTCCTGCCCGTCTCTAGGCCGACCATTACTAAAAAAGAAATCGAGTACGTCACGGCGGCTATTGCATCGGGCTGGGTATCATCTTTAGGTGAATACCTCACGGCGTTTGAAGAAAAATTTGCGGAATTTTGCGGTAGCAAGTATGCCTTGACGTGTAGTAATGGCACGACTTCCTTGCATTTGGCGCTGGTTAGTATGGGGATTGAGGCTGGTGATGAGGTTATCATGCCAGACTTAACGTTTATTGCGACTGCCAACGCGACTAAATACGTGGGTGCTGTACCGGTTTTGGTCGATATTGACCCTGAAACGTTGTGTATTGATCCTGCTGCTATTGAGGCGGCGATTACGCCAAAAACCAAGGCAATTATTCCGGTGCATTTGTATGGGCATCCCGCGAATATGCCAGCCATTATGGCGATTGCTGAGAAACACGGTTTGTTGGTAATTGAAGATGCAGCCGAGGCGCATGGTGCGGAAGTCGATGGCAAAAAAGTAGGGGCTTGGGGGCATTGCGGTTCCTTTAGCTTTTACGGTAACAAGGTGATTACCTCTGGCGAAGGCGGCATGATTACCACGGATGATGAGGCGTTGTACCTCCGTGCTAAGTATTTGCGTGATCATGCAATGAGCCCCACGAAACGCTACTGGCATACGGAAGTCGGTTATAACTACCGTATGACCAACTTGCAGGCAGCATTGGGCTTGGCGCAATTGGAGCGCATTGAAGAAATCCTGCAAAAGAAAGAAGAAATATTTACCTGGTATCAAGAAGCACTCAGTGGTTTGGCGGGCTTGACGTTGAACCGGACTGCGCCTTGGGCGAAAAATGTTTACTGGATGGTGACGGCAGAACTTGAAGGGGCAGATGAGGCTACTCGTGACACTTTCATGCAGAAATTACGTGAATTTGATGTGGACAGTCGCCCTTATTTCTACCCATTGTCGATGATGGCTGATTACCCCGGTACACACACGCCTGTGACCTACCAAATCTACCAAAAAGGTATCAATCTGCCTTCTTATTTTGATATGGAAAAGCGTGATGTCGAGCGTGTATGCGCGGCTGTCAGGAAATGCATGGAAATGTTCCAATAAGACGTTAGAATGTAGGCATCAGGTTCGCTAGTGAACCTGATTTGCCAAATTCAGAGTTGCTTACATAATGAAAAATATATCGAGGAACATCGCATTTAGTGGCCTTGGCTATGTGCTGCCGTTACTTGCGTCATTGGCGACGATTCCGCTGATGATCAAGTACATGGGTACCGACATCTATGGGCTTTATATTATTTGTATATCCTTGATTGGGTTCATGAATTTTGTTGACCTTGGTGTGGGTCAGGCGATTGTTAAGTATGTTTCGCAGTATGAAGTCACTGGGGAAAATGCTAAGGTTAAACCGATTTTAGACATCGCTTTGTTGATGTATGTGGTGTTGGGTTTGGTCATTGCGGCTGCGGTGTTGATTTTTGCATTGCCGTTGGGTCATCTGATTTATAACGAGGATGCGGTTAAAGCTGAGCTGGCGGCTAAGGCATTGTCGATTACGGCGGTGGCTTTTTTACTGAGTTATATCAATCAGTTTTTCCTGAATGTATTCAAGGCTTACCATCGTTTTGATATTCCAGCAGTGATCCAAAATTCAGCTAACATCGCGGGTGTCGTGTTGGCGACTATTATGGTGTTGTTTGGTTATGATTTGATCGCTATTTTGTGGGGTTACGTCATTATTCAGATGATCGCACTGAGCAGTGGTTATATCTTGGGAAAGCAGGTATTGCCGCAAGATGTACGGTTAGGTTTGTCATTCGACCGTCATATTTTCGCTGAAATGATTGGGTTTAGCGCTTATACCTTTGTCAGTAACTTCTTGGGTGGTGTAGTTTCCCGTCTGGATAAATTTATTATCGGAGCCATTCTGGGAACAGAGGCGGTCACGTATTACCAGATTCCACATACGATTGCGCAAATGGCTAATGGTCTGATTCAGGTGCTGAGCCAGATTACCTTTCCGCGTTTTAGTGAGTTATCGAGTTTAAACGATCAGGTTGGGCGACTCGCTTTGTATCGGCGTGCGATGTGGTTGGTGTTCTTGTTTAGCATGGCGATTAGCGTGGCGTTGATTTCTTCGGGCGGGGCTTTCCTTGAGTTGTGGATTTCCCCTGAGTTTGCGCTGCATAGCACCTTGACCTTGCAAATTATTGCCCTGTATTTCTTCTTTCAGTCGAATACCGTGGTGGCTTACTGGGTGTTACAGGGTTCAGGGAATGCCAAAGTAACCGCGATCAGTTCTTTCTTAGGAACGGTGGCGTATGTGGTGGGAATGTATGTGTTAACACCGCGTTATGGGCATGATGGTGCTGCGCTGTCGTTGTTCTTGCTGTTGTTGCCGTTGCCTTATTTCTATTGGTGGGTACAGCGCAATGTGGGGCATAAGTTCGGCGAGTACCTGTTGCAAACCTTGTTGTTTGTGGTGCTAGGGGCGCTGATAATTGTGTTGTTGAACTACGTGCACGAATACATAAACAGTAATTTACTGCTTATTGTGGCAGATGGCGTGGTCTTGATGGGAGTGGTTGGGGCGGCTTTGCTCTACCTGTTCAGGGAGACCTTGCGAGTGCGCTTTAAGTAACTAAATAAATACGAAAGAAATGGTTGCACTATTATGAAGAAAAACATCGGCATATTGACTTTTTATCCCATGCATGGCGGGGGCATTTTTCAGTACATTCAGTCAATGGTGGATGCTCTGGCAGCCGACAAGAGCAATCGCTATATTATTTTTGCCGATACTGATGATTCGCGTTTTGATGGTTATGGCTTGGAGGTGAGGAAGTTGTCACCTTCTAATCGTTCGGCTCTCAATCAGACCATTATTTTTGCCCAATTGTTATTGGGAATGCGTCAGCCGTTTTTTCTGCGGGATGATGAGAAAAAAGTGTATGCGGACATTGATTTGTTTATATCCCCAGCAACTTCGGTGTATCCGCATGTGTTTTTGAAAAAACCGTTCATCTTTACGCTGCATGATATGCAGGAAAAATATTACCCTCATGCTTTTTCGCGAACGGAGCGTTTCAAGCGGGAGTTGCGGAATCAGGCGTTGACTAGAGCCGCAAAGGCGGTCATCTGTGAATCGAATTATGTTAAGCAGGACATAATGAACTTTTTGGGGGCTTCCGGCGACAAGGTGGCAGTGATCCAGTCTCCTCCACCAGAGTTTTTGCGCAGTTATGAGGCTAAGCCGGAAAACTTCGCAGCGGTGCAACGTAAATATGCGCTCCCAAAGCGCTATATTTTCTACCCAGCGCAGTGTTGGTTTCACAAAAATCATCTTAAGCTGGTGGAAGCATTCAATATTATTGTGAATGATACCGATGAGGATGTGACGTTAATTTTATCGGGGTCACAGCAAGATTATTACCCGCAGTTGATGGCAAAGATACAGGCGTTAAACCTTGGGCATCGTGTCAAACATCTGGGTTACATTGATTATGAGGATATTCCCTACCTCTATAAAATGGCGCAAATGTTGGTGATGCCTACCTTGTTTGAGAGTGTCAGTATTCCGATTTATGAGGCGTTTGCTTTGGGTGTGCCAGTTTGTTGTTCTAATGTGGTGGCGTTGCCAGAGCAAGTGGGGAATGCCGCTTTGATTTTTGATCCCAATGATGCGGCTGATATGGCAGACAAGATGTTGCAATTGTTGCGTGATGCACCCTTGGCTACGGCGTTGGCGGCAAGAGGTAGGCAGCGTGTCAAGAATTTCGACCATGCAGACTATGCCCGCAAAATACTGGCTGTCATTAATAAGTAACGGGGATTGGTATGCAAATTAACGCCTCATTCCTGAAAACAGACTCACCAGCACAGATGGGTGCGGTGGCGTCGGTGTCTGATAAGTTGGTGATGATAGCAGCGTTGGCGTTGGTATCCGGTTTGTTTTTTTTGAGTGATGACCATCGCTTTGGTTTGGTATTTTTACGCGAAGCTGTGATTGGTTTATCGCTGTTAGCAGTGGCTTACATCCTTGTGGCTCAGCGAGAATCGCTGGATACCATTGACTGGTATTTTTTGGTGATGGTGGCATTGGTATTCTTGGCTCCCCCCATTTTTGCTTATGTGAGTTTTCAACAGCCGTTGCAGTACGGCTTTTTGGATGAGCGCCGTACTTTGCTCTACCTGATTTACTTTCTGATTATGTTAACGATCGGCGGGCGTAGGGGGTACGGCGAGTCTGATTTGGGAAATATTCTTAAGTATCTGTTTTATATCGTGTTGGCTTGGTCGGCAGCGAATGCGTTTGAGTTGATTCCGCGCAATGCTGGCTTTGAGTTTTCGGTACATGCAGAACAGTTTGCGGATGATTTTGAGGCAACAGATGCACGGTTCGATACCCGTTTTCTGGAAGCTGGTTTTTTGATTGCATTGTACCCTTACTATTTGTTGGCTCGCGGTGAATTTTTGAAGGCGGTGATACCGCTGGGTTTGTTGGCAGCTTATATGCTCTATATTAACCAAACCCGTGGTATGGGTCTGGCGATTGTGTTGACGTTGGTGTGGATCACTATTTTGCGCCACCGTTTGAGCAATTTTAATGTCAGCGTGTTGTTATTAGTGCCGGTAGTGGCGGTGCTGGGCTACCTGTCTTACTTCCTGTATGTGTATGCGTTTAATGAGCCGGTGTTCTTTTACGATTATCACCGTAATAAAGAGTTCCGGGTCATGATGGGGGAGGCGTTAAGCAACTTTTTGATGCCGCACGGCGCACTGTCACTTCAATTCAATGAGGGGTTTCGTTCAGTCTACGGGATAAATATGTATGTCTCGGATATTGGCTTGACTGGCCTGTTATTCAAATACGGTATTTTATTGTTTCCGTTGGCGTTTTTGATGGTCATGATTGTGCATCTGTTGTCCGAAAAGTATCGCAATAATTTTTCCATCATTTTGATAGCGTTGTTGTTGACCGATTTTATGATTATTCCCTTTGGGGATTTTTTGGGGCGTGGCGCGGAAGAGTTCGCACTATTGATGGTGCTAATTAGATTGCAAGGAGTAGACCATGGGCATAAGTATATTGCTTGTGTACGGCGAGGGCGGGCATCATGATCAGGCCATGCGTCTGATGAAGCAAATGCAGTCACTTGACCCTAATATTGATTTCATTCACGTGACTGACACGGAGACGATGAAGGGGGATTCAATTGAAAAAATTTATACAGTGCCGCCCATTAGGCACAAAAATGAATCCTTCAATCCTCTCGCGTTTGTGAATGCTTATTTGAAAGCCGTAATATTGACCGTGAAATTGGTTCGCCAATACCAGCCGCGTGCGGTGATTGGCTTTGGGCCGGGCATCTGTATCCCGGTATTCATGGTTTGTAAGGCTATGCAGGTCAAAAAACGCATATTTTTTGAAGATTGGTGCCGTTTTACCAGTAAAAGCTTGTCCGGTAAGGCGTGTTCACCTTTCAGTACCAAGTTTTTTGTTCAAAATGAATCCTTAAAGGAGTTGTATCGTGACGCTGAGTTCGCTGGACGCCTCTAATAATAAAACGCGAATCCTTGTCATCACTGGCACTACCGGGTTTGACTCGTTGGTGAAGAAAATTGATGAAAGCCGTGATTTGGAAAGTCGCTACGAGATTACCTTGCAAACCGGTGAAGGTAGTTACCAACCGCAGTACAAGCCTTGGTTCGATTTTGATAAAAGTTTAAAAGACAAACTCGCAGATTATGACTTTTTCATTACACATGCCGGGGCTGGCACAATTTTTATGTTGTTGGAGCATAAAAAACGGGTATTAGTGGTTCCTAATACCGATAGAGCCGATAAGCACCAGATTGAGTTGGCTAATTATGTGAAATCACAGCGTTTGTGTGCGGTGTGTGAGCGTGTCCAGGATGTTGAGGCGGCGATTCTTGCCATTGACGCCAATACTCAGCATTTACAGCCTTACGCAAAAGTGGAATTTAATGCAGTGCGTGATGTATTGAGATACATATATGAATAAAAAATTCTTTTTCATTACAATCTGTTATAACAACCTGTTGGGTTTGAAGCGGACGGTTGATTCCTTGTTGGCGCAAACGTATCTTGACTGGGAATGCATCATTATTGATGGTGCTTCCAAAGACGGTACTCCGGCTTATTTACAGCAACTGTCTGCGGCACAACCCAATATCCGCTATATTTCCGCGCCGGACAAAGGTATCTACGATGCCATGAATAAAGGCATTAGCCATATCCAGCCGTGTGATTACTTTTGTTTTCTGAATTCGGGGGATTCGCTGTATGCAGCCGATACCCTGATACAGCTAGATCGCAAGCTTCAGGTATTTGCTGAGCAGCCGCCAGCGATTGTCTATGGCGATATGTGTGAAGAATTTGCGGATGGTAAGGAAATTATCAAGGCGGCGAAGCGTACCTTCAGTCTGAAAAAGGGCATGTTCTGTAGCCATCAGTCCATGTTTTTTCACTACCGTTACGCCTCCTTGCGCTATGATTTGGGGTATAAAATTTCATCTGACTATGACTATATTGTGCGGGCGGTGAGTATGCTTAAGCACCCGTCTGAGATGCAGTGCTTGGATCTTGTCCTTTCGCGCTTTGATATGACGGGGGTCTCGAATAGCCGCCGTTTGTCTGGCATTAAGGAAGACTTTAGGCTCAGAATCAAAAACGGGCTATGTTCACCAGCATCTTCCGCGCTATACGCGGCACGTTCGGTAGGTTTGATGAATTTGAAACGGTTTTCATACCCTTTATATTTGCTGATGCGCAGCAAAACAGCTTCTAACAATCAAATGATGTAAATTAAGGAATAATCATGAGCAAAACGGCTTTAATTACTGGGATCACAGGCCAAGATGGCGCTTACCTGGCCGAGTTTTTATTGAAAAAGGGCTATACCGTACATGGGATCAAACGTCGCTCTTCTTTACTGAATACTGACCGTATTGATCATCTGTACCAGGATCCACATACCTCTGATGGCAGATTCGTGCTGCACTACGGCGATATGACCGATAGCATGAACCTAACGCGCATTATTAGTTTAGTTCAGCCGGATGAAATCTATAACCTTGCGGCGATGAGCCACGTACACGTTTCCTTCGATATGCCGGAATACACCGCCAATGCGGATGGTATCGGTACATTGCGTATTCTAGAGGCGGTGCGTTTCCTCAATCTGACGCATAAAACCCGGATTTATCAGGCATCCACCTCTGAATTATACGGTTTAGTGCAGGAAGTGCCGCAAAAGGAAACCACGCCATTCTATCCGCGTTCACCTTATGCGGTGGCTAAGTTGTACGCTTACTGGATCACCGTCAACTACCGTGAAGCCTATGGCATGTTTGCGTGCAATGGCATTTTATTCAACCACGAATCGCCGCTGCGTGGTGAAACCTTCGTAACCCGTAAAATCACCCGTGCGGCCTCCCGCATTGCCTTGGGTTTGCAGAAAGACCTGCATCTGGGCAACCTGTCTGCTAAGCGCGACTGGGGTCATGCGGAAGATTACGTCGAAATGATGTGGTTGATTCTGCAAGCGGATAAGCCGGAAGACTTTGCGATTGCGACCGGTGTTACCACTGAGGTGCGTGAGTTTGTACGCATGTCATTTGCACGCGCAGGTATCAAAGTTGAATTCCAAGGCGAAGGCGTCGATGAAAAAGGTGTTATCGCTGGTTTTGATCTTGATGTGTATGAAACGGCTACGGGTGGTACACCAGAACAGCACGGTTTAGCAGTGGGTCGTGAAATTGTTGCGGTTGACCCGCGTTATTTCCGCCCGACTGAAGTGGACTTGCTGATTGGCGACCCAAGCAAAGCCAAGGCAAAACTGGGTTGGGTTCCTAAGCATGACCTGAATTCACTGGTGAATGACATGATGGAATCTGACTTGAAGCTGATGCTGAAAGAAAAGCATCTGAAAGACCACGGCCACCGCATTATGTCTTACCACGAGTAATCCGCATGAAAAAAACCCGTATTTATGTCGCTGGCCATCAGGGAATGGTTGGCTCTGCCTTGGTTCGCCAGTTGCAACAACGCCCGGAAGTGGAGTTAGTATTGCGTTCTCGGCAGGAATTGAACCTGAACCGTCAACAGGAGGTTGAACAGTTTTTCCAGACGGAAAACATTGATCAGGTCTATCTGGCAGCGGCAAAAGTCGGGGGGATTCATGCGAATAGCACGTATCCGGCGGATTTCATTTATGAAAATTTGATGATTGAAAGCAATATCATTCATTCAGCTTGGCAAGCAGGTGTTCAGCACCTGCTTTTCCTCGGTTCGTCTTGCATTTACCCCAAGTTTGCCAAACAGCCGATGGCTGAGTCTGAATTGTTGCAGGGTGAGTTGGAAGCAACCAATGAACCTTATGCGATTGCTAAAATCGCCGGTATCAAATTATGTGAGTCGTATAACCGTCAGTATGGCACGCAATACCGCAGTGTCATGCCGACCAATTTGTACGGTTTTAACGACAATTTCCACCCTGAAAATTCGCATGTGATTCCTGCACTGATGCGGCGTTTCCATGAGGCTATGTTAGCGCAAGAACCACAGGTGACTGTCTGGGGTTCGGGGACGCCATTGCGCGAGTTTCTGCATGTTGATGATATGGCCGCAGCTTCCATTCATGTGATGGAAATGGACGATGCGGCGTATCAAGCGTTGGTGCCGCAAACCTTGTCGCATATTAATGTCGGCACGGGTGTGGATTGCAGCATTGCCCAACTGGCGGAACTCATGGCGGAAGTGGTCGGTTTTCAAGGGAAAATTGTATTCGATGCGAGCAAGCCGGATGGCACGCCGCGCAAATTACTGGATGTTTCCCGCCTGAAAAGTTTAGGTTGGGAACCCCAAATCACCTTACCCGATGGACTTAAATCAACGTATGCATGGTTCGTGGATCATCAGCGTGATTTCCGACAATCCTAAAATTAAAGCAGGTATAGAGATGGCGACTCCAATAACCCCCGTAATCCTCTCTGGTGGCTCCGGTTCACGTTTGTGGCCGGTATCGCGCAAATTGCGCCCCAAGCAATTCTTGCCGCTGATTTCTGAAGACCGCACTTTGTTTCAGTCAACGCTGGAACGTCTTGATGGTCTGGTGAACAAGCAAGCACCCGTCATTGTTTGTAACGAAGAACACCGGTTTATGGTGGCAGAACAGTTACAGGGAATTGGCCAAGCAAACCAAGGTATTTTGCTCGAACCCGTGGGGCGCAACACTGCTCCTGCTGTTGCGGTCGCTGCCTTATCTTTGCTGGAAACAAGTGGCGCGGATCCGGTGATGTTGGTATTGCCTGCTGACCATGTAATTCCTGATATTGCTGCATTCCAGCAAGCCATTATGCAAGCCAGCGCTTTGGCGGAAGACGGCTTTTTGGTGACGTTTGGGATTACGCCTGTTTCACCGGAAACCGGCTATGGTTATATTGAACAGGGCGCAGCTATGGCAGGTTTTGACAATGCTTGGCAAGTGGCAGCCTTTGCTGAAAAGCCCAGTTTAGAAATAGCGACTGAATACCTGAATGGTGGTAAGCACTTGTGGAATTCGGGCATTTTCATGTTCAAAGCGAGTGTCTTCCTGCGTGAACTGGAAACCTATAAACCTGACATTCTCGCCGCTTGCAAAAAAACCTTTAAACACGCGCAACATGACTTGGATTTTATTCGTTTGGATGCCGCTACGTTTAAAGATTGTCCTTCCGATTCCATTGACTATGCCGTGATGGAGCATACCCGCCATGCGGCGACTGTGCCGCTTAATGCGGGCTGGAATGACGTGGGTGCATGGTCGGCAGTATGGGAAGTGAGTGAGCGTGATGCCGCCAATAATGTTTTGCGCGGCAATGTCATGACCCATGATGCCAGCAATAATCTGGTGTTTACCGAAGACCGTCTGGTAACGCTGGTGGGGGTTGATGATCTGATTGTGATCGAAACCAAAGACGCCACCTTGGTTGCGCACAAAAGTAAAGCACAAGATGTGAAGCGTATTGTGACAGCATTGGAAGCGGAAGGTCGCAGCGAAGCCATTATTCACCGTTTGGTCAACCGCCCTTGGGGGTGTTATGACTCGGTGGATGCGGGCGAGCGTTTCCAAGTTAAGCGGATTACCGTGAAACCGGGTGCAAAGCTCTCGCTGCAAAAACACCATCACCGTGCAGAACACTGGATTGTGGTGAGAGGCACGGCGGAAGTGACCTGTGATGACAGAACCTTTTTGCTGACTGAAAATCAGTCAACCTACATCCCGCTGGGCAGTGTGCACCGTTTGGCGAATCCGGGCAAAGTGCCGTTGGAGTTGGTTGAAGTTCAATCAGGCAGTTATCTTGGGGAAGATGACATCGTTCGTCTGGAAGATCAGTATGGGCGTAATGAAGCCTAGTAGAATGGTTGGGCTGTTTTGAAGCACGGCATTTATTGCAGTTATTGTGCCGTGTACTATTATAGATTTAATTTCAGAAATCTCTGTCGGCGTTAATGATAGCCGGTAGCGGCAATGCTCAAGGAGCGGTGATGGAAAACTATTACGCAAATCAATCGAAAAGCCTCGAAGTGCGGTCGGCGGGGAATACTCAGGTGGTGGAGTATATTCCTATGGAGGAAGTTGCGCCGCGTGTCCAAGCTGAGGAGTTTGGGTTTGGTGAGTTGTGGCGGCGGTTAATGCAGCGTAAGTGGCTGCTGCTTGGCATTGCGTTGGCAACGTTTTTGCTGACTGCTGTGTTTACCTTTTTGTCACCCGATGTCTACCGTGCAACCACTACCTTGCAAGTGACCCCGGAAGAGACGCGGGTATCCTTGGGGGATCGCGCAGAGTCTGCGCGTGCCCCACGCAGTGAGCGCGAGTTTTATCAAACGCAGATAGAGTTATTGGGTAGCGAACGCCTGACCAATGAAACGATTGAAGAGTTGCAGATCGCCGACCGTTTTGAAGACAATAATTCCTTACGCGCTCGCGCTTATGCTTGGTTGACCTCCATTAAGCAGAGCATTGCTGGTGACGAGGCTCAGGAGCAACAGAGTAATGTCGGTGAAAACTTCCGGCGCAATTTGAATATTTATGCGGTGGAAGACTCGCAGATTTTCAAAATCAGTTACGATCACACGGATCCTAAGTTAACGGCAGACATTGTTAATGCCTTAGCAGCCAATTATAAGCAAATGAGTTTAAATTTGCGTAACGAGGCGGTTTCCAATACCAAGGAAACGCTTGAGGGTAAATTGAAAGAAGCTAAGCTTACACTGGAGAATTCCGAACGTGAATTGGTTGCCTTTGCTAAGAAGCAGGGGATTATTACCTTGGATGGTGATCGTTCTGCTGCATCAGGTGTGCTGGATTCCCTTAACTTGGCATTGACTGAAGCCACGAGTGCGCGGATTGCGGCTGAAGCGTCATTGAAGCGTTCTCAAAATGTGGCGGGCGCTGACCGTACCTTGGAAAACCCGGCAATACAACGGTTGAAGGAAGAGTTGGCACGGGTACAAGCAGAATATCGCGATCAATCTAAGCTATTCAAAGCAGATTTCCCAGAAATGCAGCAATTACAGGCACGCATTAATGAATTATCCAAGGAAATTCAGCGTGAATCTTCCAGTATTGACCGGACTACCCGTGGCAGATTACAGGCTGAATACGAGGCTGCTAAACAGCGTGAAAGTGAGTTGAAGGGTGAAGTCAAAAAGCAGGAAGCGGTACTCATGGGAAATCGTGATAAGTCTGCTGGTTATTTGACTTTGCAACGTGAAGTTGAAGCTGACCGTACTAACTATGAAAGTCTGTTGGCTCGCCTGAATGAAATTGGTCGTGTTGCAGACAGCAGTGCCAGCAATGTGGCGATTGTCGATGAAGCGGTTGCGCCAACCCGACCTTTTGCACCCAATATTCCGTTGAACCTGTTTATGGGAGCGGCACTGGGTTTGCTGCTAGGGTTATTGGCAGCAGTCTTGGCAGAAATGATGGATGACCGTTTAAGAAGCGTGGAAGACATGCGTCGGGTGATGGGGTCCGTGCCGTTATTGGGGGTAATCCCTTATATTTCCGGGCGTAATAATAAGAATGTGTTGGCATTACGTGGGCAGGTCGGCAGCTCGTTCATGTTAGAGGCATTCCGCTCATTGCGGGAAAACATTCTCATGATGAAAGCACCGTCACAACAAGGTTTGGCGCTCATCATGAATGTCACCAGCCCGTCGCCCAGTGAGGGGAAAACTACGACAGCGGTGAATTTGGCTACTGTATTTGCTTACACCGGCAAAAGAGTGTTGTTGATTGATTGCGATATGCGCCATCCTGAAGCCCATAATAAACTGGGTTTGGAAAATCGTCTGGGTATGAGCGATTACTTGTTGGGGGAGAAAGAAAATGTCGTTGATTTGATTCAGGAAACCACGGTGCAAAACCTGTCGGCGATTTCTGCCGGTTCTGCGGTACCGAATCCAACTGAATTGCTGGCAGGTGAACGCTTTACCGAATTACTGAGTGAAGTGGAAGGCATGTTCGATCATATTATCCTCGATGGTCCACCGGTGATGGGCTTGGCGGATGCGTTGATCATTTCCAACCGCACGGGTAATACGGTGTTTGTCAGTGCGTATGGTCAGACCCGTAAGCGTAATCTGAAAGATGCGGTCGGGCGTTTACATCAGGCACAATGCAATATCATCGGTAGCGTGTTGACCAAGATGAAATCACCGGAGGTATCGAATAAATACTACGGCTATCCTAACCGTTACCCACGTAGCAGCCAGACTGCGATGGTTGCAACCCAGTAATTACGGCTGAGTTTTTTTCCATAATTCATCTAACCGCTTGGCTGATACTGGCCTTGCGGTTCCTAGCTCCTGCGCAAATAGCGATACCCTGAATTCTTCCAACATCCAGCGGTATTCCTGACAGTTCCCTTCGGCTTCTTTTTTCCACTGATCCCAATACGGTTGTATTTGCACCCGTAATGCCCTGTCTTTGGTCGGGTTCTCCGCCAATTTTTGTAAACGTCGTTGAATGCCTTTGAGGTAGCGCGGAAAGTGCCGTAACGCCTCCGGCGATGTTGCGTCCAAAAATCCCACATAGACCAAATGATTCAGTTGTTCGCTGATGTCATTCAGGGCTTCTAACCATGCCGGTTGTACTTTGCCTTTCAATTGTTTGCGCAAGTCGTGGTAAAGCGCGAGTATCGGGGTCAGCAGACGCGCCGTTTCTTGGGTTTGCGAAAAAATCTGTGAACGACATTCACCCAGTGCATGGGTAAAGCTGTCTTGCTTGCGAATGGTGAGGTAGTCCTTAAATGCCTGCCGGAACACGTAGTGAGTAATGCTGTCTTTGAGTTCCTCGCATTTGCCGGTGGCGGCGTAGTGCAGGCATAAGGTCTGCATGTGCGGCACATATTTGGGTACGTCTTTCACTTCAGCAGGCAACGCCAGCCAGAACAGGCGTAATACACCTTGCCAATGCGCGTTGCGGGCATCGGCTTCATTATCAAATAAACGAATGTTGACACTGCTGTTGGCATCGACCAAAGCAGGCCAGGTGCGCAATTTCGTGCCACCTGTTTCCAGCCAATAAAGTTCGGGTAAATCGCCAAAATCCCAAGTGGTAATGCCGACCCGTTCGATGGATTGCACGGGTTTGGATGCCAATTCCGCACGGGTTTGCGCATGAAAGTTGCCGCGCAAGGTATCCAAATCGCGTCCGCTGCGAATGACTTTGCCGGTTTCGTCGGTGACTTCAAAGCGCATTTGCAAGTGCTTTTCCAACGTCACGTCCTGCCAGACTTCGGGTGGAATTTGGCTGCCGCTCATACGCAATAACTGTTTTTCCAGTGCCGTTCGCAAAGGCAGAGTATCGCTGGGTTGGATGGCTTCCATGCAGGCGCGGGCGTAATCCGGTGCGGGTACAAACTGTTTGCGAATGTGTTTGGGCAATGCGCGGATCAGCGCGATAATTTTTTCTTCCAACATACCCGGCACTAAATACTCAAAGCGAATGGGGTTGAGTTGGTTTAGCCCCAGCAAGGGTAAACGCACGGTGACGCCATCATCCTCGGCTTTGGGGTCAAAGTGGTAGCGTAAGGGCAAAATCATGCCCTGCACCTGCAAGGTGTCGGGAAATTGCCCGCTTTGTTCATGCCCGGCTTCGCGTTGCATGAGGTAAGCATGGGTGAGGTATAGCAATTGGCTGTCGTGCTGCTCGGCTTTTTTGCGCCAGCGCTCGAACGAATGCCCGTTGACGACATGTGCGGGGATGCGTTCGTCGTAAAACGCATACAAACGGTGTTCGTCGGTGAGGATGTCGCGGCGGCGAGCCTTCGCTTCCAGCGTTTCAATGGTGGCGATGAGTTCGGCATTGTGTTGGAAAAACGGCGCGGCGGTGCGGTATTCGCCGTATACCAAGGCGTGACGAATAAAAATTTCACGACAGGTAACGGGATCAATGCGCCCGTAGCTGACTTTGCGGCGCGGGGTGATGGTAATGCCGTAGAGTGAGGTGCGTTCAAACGCGGCAACTTGCGCGGGTTTTTGCTCCCAATGCGGTTCGGTGTAATGGTGGCGCAGCAGGTGAGTGGCGAGTTTTTCCACCCATTCTGGTTGGATTTTGGCAATGGTGCGCCCGAATAAACGTGAGGTTTCCACCAATTCCGCTGCCATGACCCATTGCGGCGGTTTTTTGCGTAAATGGGAGGCGGGGAAAATGTGGAATTTACGCCCACCCGCGCCCATGTATTCGCGCTCTTCATCCTTCATGCCGATATTGCCGAGTAAGCCGGTGAGTAAGCTCAGGTGAATCGCGTCGTAACTGGCTTCCGTGTCGTTTTCCTTACCCCCCATTTCCAGCACCATTTGATGCAACTGGGTGTGAATGTCGTGCCATTCACGCAGGCGCATGTAGGAGAGGAATTCTTTTTTACACAGTTCACGGAATTTACGCTGACTGAGGTGTTTACGTTGCTCGTGGAAATAATCCCAAAGTTTTAAAAAGCTGAGGAAATCGGAGTGTGCGTGTTTGAAACGCGCGTGTTTTTCGTCAGACGCTTGTTGTTTGTCCAGCGGGCGTTCACGCGGGTCTTGCAGGGTTAAGGCACTGACGATGATCAATACTTCACGCAATGCGCCGTTGTCTTGCGCAGCGAGTAACATGCGCCCAAAGCGGGGGTCGAGCGGCAGTTTGGCGAGTTGATGCCCGCTGCTGGTGACGTTGAAATGTTTGTCGACTGCACCGATTTCAAACAGCAGCTTGTAGCCATCGCGAATCAGGCGGGTATCCGGTGGTTCGACAAAGGGGAAACCTTCGATGTCCGCTGTCCACATGGTAGCGAGTTGCAGGATAACCGCAGCCAGATTGGTGCGCAGGATTTCCGGTTCAGTAAACACCGGGCGCTTATTGAAATCGTCTTCGCTGTAAAGCCGGATAGTGATGCCGTTACTGACCCGTCCGCAGCGCCCGGAACGTTGATTCGCCGAGGCTTGTGAGACTTTTTCAATCGGCAAACGTTGTACGCCTGCTCGCCATGAATAGCGTGAAATGCGGGCATAGCCACTGTCGATCACGTATTTGATACCGGGTACGGTGAGGGAAGTTTCCGCAACATTGGTGGCTAACACAATGCGGCGTTGCCCGTGTGGTTCAAAAATACGGTGCTGCTCTTCATTGGAAAGCCGCGCATACAGGGGCAGGATTTCGGTAGCAGGCGGGTGGTGTTTGCGTAGCGCTTCGGCAGTTTCGCGGATTTCACGCTCGCCGGGTAAGAAAATCAGAATATCGCCGGGGGCTTCGCGCCCTAATTCATCGACTGCATCGAGAATCGCTTGGGTTTGATCGCGCTCGAATTCTTCTTCCGCATCCACGTCGATCAAGGGGCGGTAGCGAATGTCAACGGGGTAAGTGCGCCCCGACACATTAATAATCGGGGCATTGTCAAAATGGCGTGAAAAGCGTTCCGGGTCAATCGTCGCCGAGGTAATGATAAGTTTCATATCACGGCGTTTCGGCAACAACCATTTGAGGTAGCCGAGTAGGAAGTCGATATTGAGGCTGCGTTCGTGCGCTTCGTCGACAATCAGAGTGTCGTATTGGCGCAGGTAGCGGTCTTGCTGAATTTCTGCCAGCAAAATGCCATCGGTCATGAGTTTTATGTAACTGTCGGGGGAGCAGCGGTCGTGGAAACGCACTTTGTAACCGACTTGCTGACCGAGTGGTGTGTTGAGTTCTTCGGCAATGCGAGCGGCAACACTGCGTGCAGCGATGCGCCGGGGTTGGGTGTGACCGATAAAGCCATCCACACCACGCCCCAATTCCAAACACATTTTGGGAAGTTGGGTGGTTTTACCTGAACCGGTTTCCCCGCAAATAATGACGACTTGATGCGCACTGATGGCGTTGAGTATATCAGCACGGCGAGCGGCGACCGGAAGTTCTTCAGGGTAGGTAGGCTTGGGCAGATTTTGCAGGCGCAAAGCGCGGCGTTGACTGAGGTTGCTCACGGTAAGGTTAAAAATCCAGCGTTAGTGTCAGGCGACAAGACGGGCATTGTAACGCGCCGCCTTGCTGGATTCATCTATCGGTTAAATTGTGTGGCTTAA
>CAYNNA010000050.1:0-18917 GCA_964398375.1 uncultured Thiothrix sp. | reverse complement strand
CCAGCCATTCTGCCGCTTCACCGATTGATAGTAACTTATCCATATTGTGCATATTGGTATAATTATGTATAAGTTTCAAGTGAGCTGTAACTTACCCGCCACGACGCGAATATTGCGAAAGCGATTTAACATCAGCAATAAATCGTTGCGTACTTTATGGCACAGGTGTGCAGAACCGTTGGTTGCGGCGTTGTCGAGTACTTGGCATTGCAGCAAGACACGTGGGCCTTCGGTGACGTGCGGGGTTAACGGTATTTCCGGCGGTATTGTGGTGTTTGGCGGACGAGTTCTCAGGGTGAAAGCGGCTTGATACGTTCCCTTTGGGATGGTGATCATGATGTTACTGGGGGTATTCGCATCCGCGTAATGTGCTTTCAGCAATTTGCGCAGGCGTCCTGCTTCAATGCGCACCACGGGGTTGTAGACCGGTGAAAAATCGGGTGGTTTACAAATGTTATTCCCTGAAACCGAATAAGGTTTTTGTAACAAATTGTAACGGTATGTAGTGGCGTAATGCTTACATCTGACGTTTAAGCCGCGTGGGTCGCTGCTGTTTGTGGCACGGGAAGCTTGATGATACCTTCGCCACAACCTTCTTTGGCAACTTGGTTACGTCCGTTACGTTTAGCCCGGTATAGCGCCCGATCTGCTGCATTCAATAGCATTGCGGGGTACACCACGGAGGCGTCGTGTAGGGGTTGCGTATCGTATGCGGTAGTGGGGGTGCAACTGGATACGCCAATACTGATCGTGACAATGCGGGGAATTGCGCCATCGGAATGCGGTATACGTTGATCTTCCACGCTTTTGCGCACCCGCTCCGCTAATAATGCGGCATCTTCTAGGCGCGTATCCGGCAATAGAATTACGAATTCTTCGCCGCCGTGGCGGGCGACAACATCCGATGCACGGCGTGCCACGGCTTTAATGCATTGCGCAATAATTTGCAGGCATTGATCACCGGCCTGATGCCCGTGACGGTCGTTGTAACGTTTGAAATGATCAACGTCAATCATCAACAGCGATAAGGGTTTTGCTTCACGGGTGGCACGACGCCATTCCATCTTAAAAGTCGTGTCGAAAAAACGCCGGTTAGAAATCTGGGTCACAGGGTCGGTGTGCGCCTGTTCCTGTACCTGAATCTGTGCATTGTGCAATTCATTGAGTAAACCGGTAATCGAACGCGCCGCCATTGCCAGTAATATACCCAGCAAGGCAGTTGCCAATGCTAGGGATTGCTGCGCTGTTTCGCCCAGCAATAATAAATTCAACGTAATCGGCAACAGAATTGCGCCGATTTGCAGGTATAGCGCCAAGCTGGAAAGCGCCAATACTGGCATGGCGGCAACAATGGCTCCTGCCAGTAACAATACATGTACCGCTTGCATCAATGGGTCGAATGAAAAGAGGATAAAGCCTGACACCCCCCATAAAGTACTGATGAGCGTGGAGTAAATGAGGTAACGTTGCCCGAACGCTTGTAATTCTTCATTGGAATAATGTTGCGAGGGTAAGAACTGTTGCCCAAATAGCCAGCGCATTACATTCATGGTTAATATGGCGGTGAACCAAACCAGCAGTAAGGTCATATTTTCTGTACTTTCCACCCAGCGCAGCAGAACAAACAGCGTAGCCGCAAACGCATTTCCCCACAGCCAAGTTGCCCCATGCCGTGAGAGGAACGTTATTTGCCCCTGAATGATCAGTGGTGATGTGTGCAGGGATGAGCTGATTTTTTTCTTATTCATTGAAACATTTTCTGGGTTGCAACCATCGTGTTAGTGCGCCTTGGCGTGACGCCCCTGTCAATGCCAAGTCTAAATATAGTGCATCTTGTGAAGGATTGCGCTAGTTAGGTTGAATTTATGTTCGCTAATAATAGATTTTTTTTATAATAAAAGACAAGCTCAAAAAGTGAGCTTTATTCTGCGGGAACATTACTATCCTGATCAGTGAAGAGTGCAGTACAATGAAAGGGTGTCTGGTAACGCTTGGAGTTAAGTAGTGAGTGCATCGGGGATGAGGGCTGTCGAACACCGGGTCTATTCCGCCGCCCAAGTCCGGCAACTGGATCAAATCGCCATTCAGCACTATGGCATTCCTGCCTACACCCTGATGACCCGTGCGGGGCAAGCCACTTTTGAATGCATCCGCCAGCACTGGTCTGCCAGCCGCGCCGTTGTGGTGTTGTGTGGCAGTGGAAATAATGGCGGGGATGGTTACGTCATCGCCCGTCTGGCGTTGCAGGCTGGCTGGAAGGTGACGCTGCTGTCATTGGTGGATAGTACCCGTTTGCAAGGTGCGGCTCAGCAAGCCTGTCAGGATTTTCTGGCGGTTGGCGGAAACGTCGAAGCCTTTGCCGATCAGCTCCCATTAGCCGATGTCATCGTCGATGCTCTGCTCGGCACCGGTTTGGATCGTCCAGTCAGCGGTGCTTACGCCAGTGCTATCGCTTTACTCAACCGGCAACATGCCCCGGTTGTTGCGGTTGATATTCCCTCCGGTTTACATGCTGATACCGGTCAGCCTTGTGGTGATGCGGTGTTTGCCAGCATGACGGTCACTTACATTGGCTGGAAAGCGGGGTTGTTCACTGGCGTTGCCCGCGATTATGGCGGCATCTTGCACTTTGCGCGGCTGGATGTGCCGGATGCGGTATATGCCCAGGTTCCCACCACCATGCATTTACTCGGTCAACACACCGTGCGCGAACACTTGCCACCCCGCCGCCGTTCTGCCCACAAAGGTCACAGCGGGCATAGTTTGTTAGTCGGTGGTGCGCCCGGTATGAGTGGCGCGATTCGGCTTGCGGGGGAGGCGGCTTTACGCGCTGGGAGTGGTTTGGTTTCGATTGCCACTTATCCCGATCATGCTGCGTTTCTCAATCTGCATCGCCCGGAACTCATGGTGCACGCGGTCGATTCCCCCGCTGGGTTACGCCCCTTGTTGGTGCGTATGGATGCTATCGGTATTGGTCCCGGTTTGGCGCAAAGTGCATGGTCACGCCAATTGCTTACCCTCATTCAACAGGCTACGCCGCCTAAAGTGTTGGATGCCGATGCCCTCAACCTGCTCGCACAAACTCGTAGTCAGCGCGATGATTGGATTCTGACCCCGCACCCCGGCGAAGCGGCGCGTTTACTTGCCAGTGACACGCCCAGTGTCGAACACGACCGTGTTGCCGCTGCCCGCCGCTTGCAGCGGGAATACGGTGGCGTTATCGTACTCAAAGGCGCAGGAACACTCATTGCCAGCACGCGAGGTATTGCCATTTGCCCCGCAGGCAACCCTGGCATGGTCTCCGGTGGCATGGGTGATGTGCTGACGGGTATTATTACGGCGTTGCTGGCACAAGGCTTGGGGTTGGTCGAAGCCGCCGAAACCGGTGTCTGGCTACACGCGCACGCTGCTGACCTTGCCGCCGTTGACGGTGGTGAGCGCGGTTTGCTGGCAAGTGACCTCATTGCACATTTACGGGAGGCGTTTAATACATGAACAATTGGCAACGGGTAGACGACGAAGCCGCCATGCTCGCAATGGGTGCAAGCGTGGCACAGCAATTTTCCAGTGGTGGCTTGATTACCCTGCACGGTGATTTGGGGGTAGGCAAAACTACACTGGTACGCGGCTTGTTACGTGCCTTAGGGCATATTGGCAATGTCAAAAGCCCCACTTATACCCTAGTCGAACCCTATCATCTGGCGGGGCGCGACATTTTCCACTTCGATCTGTACCGTTTAGCTGAACCAGAGGAGTTGGAATACATGGGTATCCGCGATTATTTACGCCCGGATGCACTCTGTCTCATCGAATGGCCCGAAAAAGCGGCTGGCGTTTTGCCTGAGCCGGATTTGCGCATTCACATACGCCATTGTGGCGAGGCACGTGAAATTTTCATGGAATGGTTTAATTGTTATAAATCATGACATTACCTTGTATTGGTAAAAATTCACTTGAAAAGTGCTTCACTCTGTATTAATACTTATAGCTAAGATACATTTTTCCACCCATTGTGAGCCGATCAGCAATCACTCTGTGCTTGCTGTTGTCTTAGGTGTCGTTTGAGATTAGGCCATGAATAGCAAAAAATTGAGCCGCAGAGGTTTTATCCTGAAATTGGGCGCACTTGCCGGTGCTGTTGCCAGCGGTTTAAACGCTGTGCAAGCGTTGGCTGTGGAAGCTATCGCCGGGCGCTTAACCGGGGCGAATCTGAGCGGAACTGCGGATAAACTGAATTTCCTGCTGCAATTGGATGCACCGATTGCTTACAAGGTTTTTACCTTGGATAAGCCTGACCGGGTGGTCATTGACCTGAAAAACACCACCATGCAAGGCAGGCTCAAGCAGGGAGCGCATGATCGTAAACCCATTACGGGGATTCGTTACTCTGAGCGTGAAGATGGGAGTTTGCGCGTGGTGTTGGACGTGGCGGAACAGGTCGCCGTCAAATCCTCATTAACCGCCGAAGGTAGTAATCATGTGCTGACCGTTGGTCTCAGCCCTACGGGTAAAGGCAGTAGCGGTAAATCGACAAAACCTAAAAAACCTGCTGAAGAATCTGCGAAACCGGAGAAACCGGCGACGACAGAACCATCCAAGGGTAAGTTTATTGTGGTTATCGACCCCGGTCACGGCGGTAAAGACCCCGGTGCTGTTGGTGCTAACGGCACACAGGAAAAAGAGGTGGTGTTGCAAGTTGCCCGCAAACTCAAAGCGCGGATTGACCGTGAAAAAGGCATGAAGGCTATCCTCACCCGTGACGGTGATAAATTCATCCCGCTGCGTGAACGCATGGATATTGCGCATAAACACAAAGCAGATTTATTTATTTCCATTCATGCGGACGCGAATCCCAGCACACGGGTAAGCGGCTCTTCGGTTTATATTCTGTCTGAAAATGGTGCATCCAGTGAGGCAGCGCGTTTACTGGCAGAAAGCGAAAACTCCTACGAATTAAAATTCGGTGTGCGTCATACCAGCGACAAGATTGCCTCCGTGCTGCTCGATTTGAGTCAAAATGCCATGATGGATCGCAGCCTCAGTTTGGCAAAAGGCGTATTGAACGAACTCGCCAAGGTGAATAACCCGTTGCGTCGCCGTGTTGAAAGCGCCCGCTTTGTGGTGTTACGCTCACCGGATATTCCGTCGATGTTGGTCGAAACCGCTTTTATCAGCAATCCGGCGGAAGAAAAGCGTCTGCGTACTGCTGAATACCAACAGAAGCTGGCTAGTGCAATGTTCCAAGGGGTCAAGCGCTACCAAGTTGCGTATGCGGATAACGGGCGAGCCAATACCTGAGCATTCTGGCAGTTGCCTGCCAGTGGATAATCGTAAAATGACCAATAAAGCCATTAGCATTCCTGTTATCAAAGTGCCGCTCACCGCGCACATTGAGGCGCTGAATCCGCGCTATAGCCCTGAGCAAAAAGCTCAAGTTAAGGCGCAAATCAAGCAAAAACTCAAGGAACAAGACGCGGTACTGGTAGCGCATTATTACGTCGAACGTGACTTGCAAGAATTGGCTGAGGAAACCGGCGGTTACGTCTCCGACTCATTGGACATGGCACGCTTTGGCAATGAACACCCGGCGAAAACCCTGATTGTGGCAGGGGTGCGTTTCATGGGTGAAACCGCCAAAATTCTCAATCCAGAAAAGCGCGTGTTGATGCCAACGTTGGAAGCCGAATGTTCTTTGGATTTGGAATGCCCAGCCGACCAGTTTATCGCGTTTTGTGACGAACACCCTGACCGTACCGTGGTAGTTTATTCCAACACCAGTGCAGAGGTGAAAGCACGTGCTGATTACGTGGTGACGTCGAGTATTGCGGTCGATTTGGTTACTTGGCTGGATGAGCAGGGTAAGAAAATTCTCTGGACACCCGATAAGCATCTGGGGCGTTATATTCAGCGCTTGACTGGAGCGGATATGTTGCTGTGGCAAGCCGCTTGTGTGGTGCATGACGAGTTCAAATTTCGGGCGCTGGGGGAAATGCTTGATAAGTATCCCGACGCAGGTGTGCTAGTACACCCCGAATCACCAGAGGAGATTATCCGCTTGGCGAATGCGGTGGGTTCCACCTCGCAATTGATTAAAGCCGCGCAAACCTTGCCGCATAAGCGTTTTATTGTGGCAACCGACAGCGGGATTTTCTACAAGATGCAGCAGGCAGCACCCGATAAGGAATTCATTGCTGCTCCCACTATGGGTGAAGGAGCCACCTGTAAAAGCTGCGCCCATTGCCCGTGGATGGCGATGAATGGCTTACACAATCTATTGACTGTCTTGGAGACTGGGGGCAATGAGATTTTTGTGGAAGAGAGCGTGCGGGTGAAAGCCTTGCGCTCAACCCAGAGGATGTTGGATTTTGCCAAAATGCGCCGCGATTCAGGTCATTAATGCAATACCCTAATGGCTTATAGCCAGTGTGAGTATTGACAGACACTGCCTGTTTATCAGTAAAATACCCTACTAAATTACTAGGCAATTTGAGGAGACCTAAACAATGAGCGTAGAAATCCCAGCACGTGATGGTGATGGTTATTTGCTGAGCATGGATGACTGGACCCCTGAAATCGGCAAGGCGATGGCAGAAGCTGATGGTGTCGAGCTGACCGATGAGAAATGGGCACAGATCATGAAAGCGCGTGAGTATTACGAAGATCAAGCTGTTGTACCACCGATCCGCAAGTTCTCTAAGTTTGTCAATATGGATCAAAAAGTCCTGTTTGCACAGTGGAAAACCGGCCCAATGAAGCCGATTACCAAATACGGCGGTTTACCAAAGCCTACAGGCTGCGTGTAATGTTTGGGTGTGCGGGGTTAGGCAACTTGCCCTGCACACCAACCTGATGCCCACGCCCATTGAAAGTTATACCCCCCTAGCCAGCCGGTAACATCCACGGTTTCACCAATGAAATACAGCCCCGGCACTTTGCGGGCTTCCAGCGTTTTAGACGATAATTCACGGGTGTCTACTCCACCCAAACTGACTTCAGCAGTACGCATTCCTTCTGTACCCGTAGGAGTTAGTTCCCACGCGTGTAATTGCGCCGCAATCGACTGGAGCAATTTGTCACCGTATTGCCCCAAGGGGCGGTTAGGAAACAGCGTTTCGCATAAACGTTGCGCTAATCTGTTGGGCAATACTTCGGCTAATACGGTTTTCAGTTCCGCCTTCGGGCGTTGTTTTTGTAAGGTTTGTAGCCAAGTGTAAGCATCCTGCCCAGGCAGCAAATCAATCTGTACGGCTGCGCCCTTTTGCCAATACGATGAAATCTGCAACATCGCGGGACCACTCAAACCCCGATGAGTAAACAGCATCTGTTCGCGAAAATAACCTTCTCTGCAACTGACTGCCACTGGTGTACTAACGCCTGCCAAACCCACGAATAAACCATCCAATAGGGTTTGGTCAACTGTGAATGGTACGAGTGCAGGGGAAAATGGGATATTTTTCAAACCAAACTGCTTGGCAATGTGGATGCCGAAATCCGTTGCGCCCATACGGGGAATTGACGGTCCGCCGGTAGCAATCACCAGTGAGTTTGCTTGCACGATCCCCTGCGTCGTTTGCAGATGGAAGTATGCTGCCTCCCGATGGGTATGGGTCACTTCGGTATTCAGGCGTAAGGTGACACCCGCTTCTTGGCATTCTGTCCACAACATATCCACAATTGCTGGCGCTTTTTGTTCACAAAAGAGTTGTCCTAAGGTTTTTTCATGCCAACTCAAGTGGTATTGGCGCATCAAATTGAGGAAGTCGTGTGGGGTATAACGTGCCAGTGCTGACTTGCAAAAGTGGGGATTCTGCGACAAATAAGCGCCGGGGTTGACGTGCAGATTGGTAAAATTACAACGCCCGCCGCCGGAAATGAGGATTTTTTTGCCAATCTTGTCGGCTTTGTCGAGCAATAGCACGCGCCGCCCACGTTTTCCGGCTGTTGCTGCACACATTAACCCCGCTGCACCAGCACCGAGGATCACGACATCATAAGTTTCTGGAGTTTGCATGGGCGCATAATAAGCGTTTGTTTGCTAAGAAAAAAGCCCGCGATAGGTGCGGGCTTTGAGAAATCCTTCGATCGGGAGGTTTATTACCAGTGAATGCTCACTTTGCGTTTTCCCCAACGTTTTGCTTTGCGCACATCTTTCCCCATGTAAATGTCGATTTTTTTGCGCCAGCGTGAGTTCATTTTGTCTAAAACGATATATTCGCCATCGAGGTATTCACCATCGTGGCTCTTGATTTTTACCCTGTCACCGTAGCTAAGACCATGCTTTTTCAATAGATCTCTGGAAATAGCGATGGCTTTCATGCCAGGTACTAGGCGGTCGCCCCATGCGGCGATGTCTGGAGTACTATCAGTTTGCTTGGAAACCGAGTTATAAGCGGTAGCGGTTACATGAAGGCTGTTTGGCCGTTTCTGCCCAGCCGAGGCGGTTCCAACCACGCTAATGGTTAGAAAAACCACTGTCAGGAGACGTTTTACAGTAAACATAAATTAACCTAAGATTTTGATTTAAAAAGAAATTTTAGTGAAGTTGATCGAAAGATTAGAGAATAGATTAGCATATCAATATATTCTAATGAAGAAGATTTTGTTGTATGACTGACAAGCGGTGTGTTTCGTGGGGACGAATGATTGGCGACACTAATCAACTTCACTGTATCCATATAGCAACATGGTATAAGGTAGGAGAGTGTATATTAGAGACAGTGTGTTGTCATTTTTTCCTGGTAAAAAGTTTGTTGGTTAATTAAATTTATCAATAATTATCATTTATGTGGCATGTTAAACAATGGCTTAAAAAATATTGTGATATTTATCGTTAATTGATTAGGTATTTAAATAGGTTAAATGAGATTTTTCTTATGGTTAGTGATATTATTATTGCCACATTGAATGCCCGTTACACCCATGCCTCATTGGGTTTGCGCTACTTATTAGCCAATCAGGGAGAGTGGCAGGCGCGAACAAAAATTATGGAATTTACGATTGCAATGCGCCCCTTGGATATTGCTGAGCAATTATTAATCTGTCAGCCGCGTATCATTGGTTTGGGGGTGTATATCTGGAATATCACCGAAACCACCGCGTTAGTGGCGCTACTCAAAGCACTCGCTCCGGAGGTGGTGATTGTGTTGGGTGGCCCAGAAGTCAGTTATGAAACCGCGCAACAAGCGATTGTGCAGCAGGCGGATTACGTCATTACCGGGGCGGGTGAGGTGAGTTTCCGGCAATTGTGTGGGCAGTTGTTGAATGGGCAAAAGCCCTTGAACAAAATTATTGCCGGTGAGCAAGTGCCATTGTCACAGTTGGCGTTACCTTACACACAATACACGGATGAGGATTTGGCGACGCGCTCAATTTACGTTGAAGCTTCCCGTGGGTGTCCGTTTAAATGCGAGTTTTGCTTGTCTGCCTTGGATAAAACCGCCTTGCCGTTTGAATTACAAAACTTTTTGGCGGAAATGGATCGGCTGTGGCAGCGGGGGTTACGTCAGTTTCGTTTTGTGGATCGTACCTTCAATCTGAAAATTGCCACGACAGTAGCGATTTTGGACTTTTTTTTGGAACGTTTGGATGCGGAAACGTTTTTGCATTTTGAGCTGATTCCCGATCATTTGCCGGATGCGCTTAAGGAGCGGATTACCCGTTTTCCCGCCGGTTCCTTGCAGTTCGAGATTGGTATCCAAACCTTTAACCCAGAGGTGCAGGCGTTGATTAGCCGTAAGCAAGATAATGCGAAGTCCGCAGAGAATATTCGTTGGTTGCGGGAACATTCCACCGCGCATTTGCATACGGATCTGATTTTTGGGTTGCCGGGGGAGGATTTGCCGAGTTTTGGGGTGGGTTTTGACCGTTTGATAGCGTTGAATCCGCATGAAATTCAGGTGGGTATCCTTAAACGATTACGCGGTACGCCGATTATTCGCCACACCGAGGCATTTGGAATGGTGTATAACCCTCAGCCGCCGTACAACATTTTGCGCACCGATCGGGTGGATTTCGACACCATGCAGCAGATGAACCGCTTTGCCCGCTATTGGGACATGATCGCCAATTCCGGGCGGTTTGCACATACTTTGCCGTTGTTGCTGGGGGATGCGCCGTTTGCACGTTTCTGGGCGTTGTCGGGGTGGATTTATGCGCAAGTGCAACAAACCCATCAAATTGCCTTGCCGCGTTTATTCGTGTTGGTGCATGGCGGCGGGCAGGCGCTGTTGGGCATTGAGCAAAGCGTGCTGGAAGAGGCTTTGCTGCAAGATTATGCGGTCACGGGGCAGAAGGGGCAGATTCCGTTTTTGAATGAAGTCCGCAAGAATCGCACAATGCCGAATGCTACGGGTAAAAGCGGCAATCAGCGCCAATTACGGTTTTTGACTTAAGATTTGCTACACACTTCTTTGGCAAACGTGGGGTAATCGACGATTTTGGCGCTTTCGCAGGCAATCTTGCAACGTCGTGCGAAGGCTTCGCTGACAAAACCGGGGTGTTCACTCACCGCCGCCACGCCGCGTGTCAAGTGACCGGGAAAACTGGCTTGTGGGTCGCGGCAGTTGGCATCGGTTTCCTGGTATTCTTTGCACGCGCCTAAGGCTTCTTCGTACAACCAGCGGCAGTTTTCTTCACCCACAAAGCTTTTGGGTACGGTTTCCAATTCAATACCTAATTGGCGGCCTTGCAGTACTGCCTTTTTGTGTTTGCCCGCTTGGAAGCCCAGATCCAGTAATAAACGCTCGCCGTCGACATTGAGGGTGAGATCTTCTGGCATGGCATTGAAATCGGAATGGGTCACCACAGTCGGTTCAGCATCGTTATCCAGCAGCAGGAAGTGAAACTGGTCTTGTGGGCAAGCCGTACCGCCGCAGTTAGTGCCAAAAAGCACCACGTCACGGGCATTTTGTTTGATGTAGTGGTGCAGTGACAGGTAAAAACCTTCTTGTTGGAAAACTTGTTTGTCATCCAGCATCAGGGAATCGGGGGGAAGTCCGGGCTTGCTGTGGGTAATGTGTAATTTGCCAAAGCGGGTGTCGAGGGTTTCGTCTTCCGGCTCTAATGCTTGGATATAGGTTTCCAAGACGGTCATGTTGGGGGATGCCGATACCGCTGGATTTTCGGGGGATTTTTCGCAGCCCGTTAACATTAACAATAAGCCACAACAACTTACCCAACTTAGGTGTGCTAAATACTTCAGCATAATAATCGCTAATCCGGTGAGGTTTAGGCACGCATACTAATGGATACCCATCAGTTCGGCAATTCCCTGTTTCCAAACGGTTTGCATTCGTTCACCAATCGCTGTGAAAGCCGGGTGTTGGTGTTGATAGGCTTGTAAGTCGGGTAAGGTGCTTTCTAGTCCGTGGGCAACCCATTCCAGCAGGTGTTTGGCGCGACGCTCGTTGATATTGCAAAACTGGCGGGCAAAGGCTAATAGCGCTTTGCGTTCCGGGAAGGCTTTGCTGCCACCAAATAACAGCGCCAAAGTGTCATTGGGAATGTAAGGTGTGGTGGAGACAATATCAAACGCGGGCGCAAAACGGATGTCGCCCTCAGGGTCATCGTAGAGTACCCCAAAGTTTTTCAGGTGTGCATCGCCATTGCGTACCGCACAAGTCAGCGCCAATGAGAGGAAAAATTGTTCCAGTGCTTCGTGTATCCGCGAGGGGGATACAAATTGGCGGATGCGTTGTGCAATATCTTGGTAACTGCCGACGTATTTGTCATCGGTGGCTAAGCCGTTAAGCACGCAAAAATCTTCAAAACCGAGGTAGCCACCGTGCTGATCCAGATCGAAACGTTTGACGATGAGCAGTCGACCTTGTGCGGCGAGTTCCACGTCAGGGGTTTCCAGTCCGGCTTTGCGAGCGGCTTGCATACAAAAGTATTCGTTAGCGGCGAGTTGCGGGAAGCGTTCGGGGTTCCAGCCTTTGACGATGTGGGTGGCATCGCGGTAACTGAATTGCTCCAGTTGTGCGGCACTGGCGACGGTATCGGCATCACGCACCAAAACTTTGGGTTGTACGCCCGAAATGCCCGAATAGCGGGCGTAACGTTGCAACAAATCCGCAAACAAATCTTCCGTGCCGGAATAGGTGCGCAATTCTTGCATGTTTTGCAAGGGCATCGCGTCAGGCAGGGTTCCGGCAGGGGTAATGCGGATGCGCCCGATTTGTGAATGCCCGACAATCTCCAATAAGGCGAGATCATCAAAATTCTGCACGGTTTTCTGGAAACGGTTACGTAACAGTTCGCGTAACTCGCCTTCGGGCAAGTTCATCTGAAAAATCGGGTGTACGCCTTGCTGATAGCCGTATTGATCCGGCATGACTGGCATGGTGAGTGAAACGGCTTTGGTGGGTGGGGTATCTGGTAAATACGCAAACACATAAGTTAACGCCCGTAATGCACTCCGCCCTAACGTGCCACTGCATTGGTTTTGCACGTAAATATCGAGGCTGCCTGATTTCGTCAGTGGGGTGTTGCTCATGGGGTGCGACCTGTTTTGCGTTGGGTAACTTCATCCACCAGCGTGTGCAAGGTGGGGCGGCGTGGCGCGACGGGTTGCGCGAGTAATTCCAAACCCAACACGGAACAGAGGGCAAGTATTTTGCGGATACCGACCTCAGGAATCGTCCCATTCTCAATTCCAGAGAGTGTGGCACGGCTCATGCCGACCTTTGCGCTCAAATCGGCTTGGGTAAAACGGCGTTGTTTGCGGGCGTTGCGCAGGGTTTGCCCCAGTAATAACATATCCATGCATAGTATATAGTACAAAATGATGGATTCAACAAGTTATGTATAGTATGTAATGCATAACTAAAATTTTGTGCACTCTATCGCCTTGATTTCCTTTCTGTTAAATTGATATGCGTCAGTTGATCATTGAGGAATAATAAACATGTCTGCATTAGATTTGGCAGAGTACTTGCGTTTGCGTCTGCGTGCCATGCAAATGACTACCACCGAAGCGGCGAAACGTTCGGGAATTTCACGTCAAACATGGCATAAGTTGTTACGTGCGGAAATTGGTGAGGCTCGCTTATCCACCCTGACTCAGGTAGCGGATACGCTGGAAACTCATCCATTAAGCATGTTACGTATCTTTTTTGATGGGCGCGAGGTAACGCTAGCAGGGCGTCGGGGTGGTAGTACCAATTTCGTGTTGGGTTTTGTGGCGGATGTGAGTTTCCCCGATAATAGTCAGGTTCGGGTCGGAGAGGAGTTTGAGAAGATCTGGGAAGTCACCAATTTAGGCAAAGATGCTTGGGTTGGTTGGCGCTTGCAATGCATGAGTGAAGAGGGCAGTACCACGCTGGCATCAGTGAGTGAGAGCGTGCCGATTCCCGATACTAAACCAGGTGAGCATGTGCGTTTGGCAGTACGTTTGCGTGCACCGAATACGCCTTGCAGTGCGGCGATTTCGCATTGGAAATGTGTCAATGCGGCGGGAGAAGTAGCGATTCCTTCTCATGCTGGGCTGTATTGCATGGTTAAGGTCGTGTCGGGGTAAACACTGTTTCCCCGTTGGCGGGAAGTTTCAATCCGAGGTGCCTCATTACGGCGTTGTTTCAAGCAGCAACGCTGGGTGAGGCTTTTGCTGCGTATGAAAAGCAGATGCAGACGTTGGGGTTTGACACTTAACTATCTGTCATTGGGCTTTAGGTCTTGTCAAGGGTGGAAATTTCCACCTTGTTGCCCGCCGCTCAAACCGTGAAACTTCATGACACTATTGGGTGTTATTGAGGTAATCGGGGATGTCATCAATGGATTTAGCTCACTACGTGCAACACAGAATGCAGGCGTTGGGTCTTGGCCCCAAGGAAGCTGCAAATCGCTCAGGGCTTTCTCGGCAAACCTGGCATAAGCTGATGCGGGCAGAGATTCAAGAAGCGAAAGTGTCGACCTTAATCAAAGTGGCAGCGACGTTACGGACTTCGGTTCCTGATTTGTTGGATGTGTATTTCCAGTCGAATGAGGCATCGAATCACCAGTGGAAGCAGTATTCGGCGGGGGCGCGATAGTTGGAAACGCGAAGTTAGCGCATTAATAACCAATCCCTGATTGTTACAACTTCTATACCTATCGTCATATCCAGCATGGCAGGCTTAAAACCCGTTGCAGTGATGATTTCCCTAGCCAAGTACCAACACGCCTTCATGGGCGGGGCAACTATTGTCAGTGCCTTCCGTCGTTGGCGCGAACAATATCCTGATGCGCAAGGTTTTACGGATGCTGAGCAGGCACAAATGCACCAGCGTACTCGTGAACTCTCTCCGTAGGTCGGACTTTAGTCCGACATTTCCACCAACAATAGCTCCCTTTCTCCGATTGTCGGACTAAAGTCCGACCTACGAAGCTTTATCCTTTAACTGGCTTCACGCGACTAGCCGCTTCCGCTGCTCGCGCCCGCGCTTCATCGGTATCCTTGCCCCGCGCTAACGCGACACCCATGCGCCGCCGCTCGAACGCTACTGGCTTGCCGAACAAGCGCACGTCGCTTTCTGGCACTTGCAGCGCGTGTTCCACGCCTTCAAACGCGATGCCTTCCGCTTCCATCCCGCCATAAATTACCGCACTTGCACCCGTGGAATGCAACACCGTATTCACCGGCAAACCGAGGATGGCGCGTGCGTGTAGCTCGAATTCGTTTTGGAATTGCGTTGCCATTGTCACCATGCCAGTGTCGTGCGGACGCGGGCTGACTTCGGAAAAATACACCTCATCGCCGCGCACGAATAATTCCACCCCAAACAAGCCGCGCCCGCCGAGGTTATCGGTAATTTTCGCGGCAATGTCTTGCGCTTTGGCGAGGGCGCTGGCGCTCATGGCTTGCGGCTGCCAGCTTTCGACGTAATCGCCTTTGACTTGGCGATGCCCAATTGGGTCGCAGAAGTGGGTGGCGATTGCGCCGTTTGCATCCACCGCTCGCACGGTGAGCAAGGTGATTTCGTAATCAAAATGGATGCATTCTTCCACAATTACCCGCCCGTGATTCACTCGCCCCGCCGATAAGGCGTATTCCCATGCAGCTTCCACCTCGTCGGCGCTGTTTAGCATCGACTGGCCTTTACCGGAGGATGACATCACCGGCTTGACGAAACAGGGGTAGCCGACGTCAGCGGCGGCGGCTTGCATGTCTGCCAAACTGGAGGCGAAGTGGTAGCGTGAAGTCGGCAAACCCAAGGTTTCCGCTGCCAACCGGCGGATGCCTTCGCGGTTCATGGTCAGTTGCGTGGCACGAGCGGTGGGGATGACGGTCGCTAAGCCATCCGCTTCGATAGCCGCGAGTTCGTCGGTGGCAATCGCTTCGATTTCCGGCACGATAAAATGCGGTTGTTCGGCTGCCACCAAGGCGCGTAAGGCTTGTGGGTCTGCCATATTAATGACGTGCGCCCGGTGGGCGACATGATGCCCCGGTGCATCGGCGTAACGGTCAACCGCGATCACTTCCACGCCTAAGCGTTGCAGGGCAATGATGACTTCTTTGCCGAGTTCGCCGCTGCCAAGCAGCATGACGCGGGTGGCTGAGGGGGAAAGCGGGGTTCCGATGCGCATGAATGTCCTCCGAACGGGCAACAAGTGGGTGGAAAAGTCTGGAGGATAGCACAAGCGATTCGGGCGCGTTACACTCTGCCGATTCGAGACTTTCATGGATACAGCAATGACTTTCAAGGTAACGGTTCAGCCATCCGGGCATACGTTTATGGCAGAAGCTAACGAGGCAATTTTGGAGGCGGGTTTGCGTCAAGGCGTGGCGTTGCCCTATGGCTGTCGTGGTGGGGTATGTGGTTCGTGTGCTGCTACCGTGCTGAGTGGGCAAGTGCATTACCCGTTTGGTGAACCGCAAGGGCTTGCGCCGTATGACGAAGAGCGCGGCAAGGCGTTTTTGTGCATGGCAGCCGCTATGAGCGATGTGGAATTGGATGCGCCGCGTGTGGGTTCTGAGCCGGACATTGAAATCAAAGCCTTGCCAGTGCGGGTGGAAAAGCTGCGCAAGTTGGCGGCGGATGTGATGGAGTTGACGCTGAAATTACCCGCGTCCGAACGCTTGCGGTTTCGGGCGGGACAATACATCGACATTTTGCTGAAAGATGGTAAGCGGCGTGGTTTTTCGCTGGCGAATGCACCGTTTAACGATCAGTTTTTGGAATTGCATATTCGCCATGTGCCGGGTGGTTATTTCACCAGTCATGTATTCAATGAGATGAAGGAAAAGGCGTTGTTGCGTATTGAGGGGCCGTTGGGCAGTTTTTACATTCGCGAATCCGAGCGCCCGCTGATTTTGATGGGCGGTGGTACGGGGTTTGCGCCGCTGAAAGGCATGTTGGAACAGATGATGGCACAAGGGCTGGATAAGCCAGTGCAGTTGTATTGGGGCGTGCGGGCTAAGGCAGATTTGTACATGGATAGCGTGGTGCGCAGTTGGGTGTCGCGTCACCCGTTGCTGACTTATGTGCCGGTGTTATCGGAGCCGTTGCCGGACGATGCTTGGGCAGGGCGCACGGGCTGGGTGCATGATGCGGTGGCGCGTGATTTCCCGGATTTGTCGGGGCATGATGTGTATTTGAGTGGCCCGCCACCAATGGTGAATGCGGCGCGAACGGCGTTTTTGGCGCAGGGCTTGCCGGAGACGCAGTTGTTTTACGATTCGTTTGAATACAGCCCGGATACGTTGAAGGCGATGCAGGGGAATGGCGGTTAGGGTTGCTTGCCATTGAGTACGGGTTATGCCTGCTGGGAACAGTGTATTTTGTGTTTCGGAATAAGCTGTAGAAAACTACAGGTCTACACTCAAGGAGTACGCCGACATGCTTAATTGGAATGATGTGATTCGCTTTGCGGATACGGGTAATCCCGCCCCTGAACGCACGGTCAGAAAAACGGATGCCGAATGGCGGGCGCAATTGAGCGCAGAGGCGTACCACGTTACCCGCAACAAGGGAACCGAGCGCCCGTTCAGTTCCGGTATGTGTAGCCTGTTGGAGCCGGGTTTGTATCGTTGTGTCTGCTGTGGCACGCTGCTGTTTGATGCCAGTGAAAAATTTGAGTCGGGCACGGGCTGGCCTTCGTTTACCCAGCCGGTCACGCCCAATGCGATTGCTTACCATGCTGACCGTTCGCATGGCATGGTGCGCATCGAAACTACGTGCAATACCTGCGAAGCGCATTTGGGGCATGTGTTCCCTGATGGTCCTGCGCCCAGCGGTTTGCGTTACTGCATGAATGCGGTCGCCCTGCAAAAAGTGACGGTGGAACTGGAAACAGCTACGTTCGGCGGCGGCTGTTTCTGGTGTACCGAGGCGATGTTCCGCGAACTGGCGGGCGTGCATTCGGCAGTAAGTGGTTACAGCGGCGGGCAGGTAGACAACCCCAACTACCGGCAAGTTTGCAACGGTTCGACGGGGCACGCGGAAGTGATTCAGGTGTTGTTTGACCCGACTGTCATCAGCTACCGCGATTTACTGGAAATTCACCTAGAAACCCATGACCCGACTACCCTGAACCGTCAGGGGGCAGACAAGGGAACCCAGTACCGCAGTGTGATTTTCGCCCATGATGCCATGCAAAAACAGGTGGCGGCGGACGTCCTCAAAGCGTTGCAGCCAGAATTCAGCGACCCAATCGTGACCGAGATCGCCGACTTTACTAGGTTCTACAAGGCAGAGGATTACCATCAGAACTACTATAGCCTGAATGAAGGCGCGGGCTATTGCCAAGTGGTCATTAGCCCAAAACTGCGTAAATTCCGCGAAAAGTTCAAGGCAAAACTGACCAAGTAGTCTTGTTATGACGTTACATCCCGTGCTTTTGAGTATTCTACTGCTGTTATGCAGCAACGTTTTCATGACATTCGCGTGGTATGCACACCTCAAAGAGCTGAACCACAAGCCTTGGCTAATCGCTGCCTTGGTGAGCTGGGGAATCGCGCTGTTTGAATACTTGCTCCAAGTACCGGCGAATCGTATCGGCTACACGGTGTTGAGCGTGGGGCAGCTCAAAATTATCCAAGAAGTGATTACCTTGACGGTCTTTGTACCGTTTGCGGTGTTGTATTTGAAGGAGCCGCTTAAGCTGGATTACCTGTGGGCGGGCTTATGTTTGCTCGGCGCGGTGTATTTTATGTTTCGGGATAAGCTTTAGAACGGATAGGCAAAATGAAAATAGTTTATCGTGCTGCCAATTTAATCGAGGCTGATATTGTCGCGGGAATGTTGCAGAGTCGCGGAATTGAGGCGGAAGTGGGTGGTCGTTACCTGCAATCGGCGGTAGGCGATGCGGCTGTGCATGATTTCGCACGGGTACTGGTCAGCGAGCAGCAATACGACGAGGCGTTGGCGGTGGTGGCTGAATATGACAGCACGTCAGAGAGTAGTGTTTCGAGCGACGATAAAGACGAGTCATTTGCAGCGCTGGGGATTTTTAGTAAGCCAGTGCTGTTTTGGTTGGTGCTGCTGTTGTTCATGCTCTGGTTTGTGCTGGGCATTCCGGGGTTTCAGTCATGGGTGGCGATGTGAGGGCGTTCTGCCATGAAATCATCGTTTGTTCCGCACTCGCAATTTTTGGCTGGTTTGCAGGTCGGAAAATTGTTCTGCTGCCGCTGCATCCCACGGTTGGATGTGATGCAGGCGTTCCGTCCGTTTTTGAATAATCTGGCGGCTATGGCAGTCATGGCGATACCCTCTTGTAGTGTTGTATGAATTGGAATACGGCATTTGCCGTTCGCAGCAGCAGCAACGTAACCGTGACAACCTCAATAATTTCCTCAAATACATTCAAGTGCTGGATGGGGGCGAAGAGCAATCGCAAGAAGCGGCGTTGGTGCGCTGTGAATTAATGCAGTCGGGGCAACCAATTGGGCAGCGATTCAGAGCCTAGCCCTTTGATTCACGGATCAATGAGTTAAAGGCATT
>CAYNNA010000049.1:0-19161 GCA_964398375.1 uncultured Thiothrix sp. | reverse complement strand
ATTCCTCCCACCATGCCGCTTAATAGAAGCTGGCATCACTTCCGGTCACACCCCACGGGCATCGTCGGCATCTTCCTGAAACCAGCGTTGTGCTGAGCCGAGACGGAAGGTGTAGCCCCAAGCATCCATGTCCTGCCACATGCGTTCCCGCCCGAAACCGGGGATGAGGTCGGCTAACAGGATTTGCAGGTAACAAACCGCGTCTTCCTCGGCATACTCGCCACCGGCATCGGTATGCAACACGGCGCGGCGGGTTTCATCCATGCAGATAATGTGACAACTTTCATGCAGGATGGAGTGCAGCGGGGTATCGTGGCGTGCTAATACTGTCAAGCCGATAATGCCTGCCTCGTCTTCGTGCCAATAGCTGCCGGGGATGCTGTCATTATCCGCTACTTGTTCCAATTGCAGGCCATAGCGTGCTAGGAGCACGATGACGGCTTCCTTGCCGACATCGCCCAGCCGGAGTACTGCATTCACGGTAGGTATTTTCCACCTGCCGCAATCAGAATGGTGAGCACGCCAATCAGCGTGTTAATGCCGACCATTACCCGGATTTGCGCTAACGCTTTGCCACCGTCAGGCCAGCTCTGGGCGGCAACGGCTTTACGCAATTTTTGATAAGGGGCGAAATAGACATGGAAGAAGATCAACATCATCACTAGCCCCAGCCCATTCATGAGGTGTACGAATACTGGCGCATTCGCAAAACCACCGTATGGTCCAAGCAGCATCCAGTAACCAGAACCGAGAATAATGATAATGGCAGCCCAGACCCAAGGGAAAAATCGCCCAAACACGCCATTCCATAAGGTGAGGCGTTGCGGTGGTTCCAGTACGCTTGCTGCCACCGGGCGTAATGCCATGTAAGCGAAGAACATGCCTCCGACCCAGATGACGACGGCGAGAACGTGTAAAGCTAATGCGATGGACATGTGTGTCTCCTGATTACAGTTTTTTCAAGGCGGTTAGCCATTTGCTCATGGCGCTGGGTTTGGCTCGCTGTTCTTCTGCTTGATAAACGTAACCACCGTAGTCGTCACCGTAACCGCTGTGCAAATCCACGCGATTCAGTAATATTCCTGCCAGTGGCGCTTGTGCACGGCGTAAACGGATTAGTGCATTTTCCAGCATTACCATGCGGGTGTGTTCGGCGCGAACCGTGATTAAGGTGGCGGAAGCTTGTGAGGCGAGAATTAACGCATCCGCTAACCCTAACACAGGCGGACCATCTAAGATAATCTGATCGAAGTTTTGTTTGGCGCTGTCCAGCAAGGCACGCATATGCGGTGAAGACAGCAGTTCAGCCGGGTCGTCGGGTAAACTTCCTGCTGTTAACAGGTATAAGTTCGGAATATCCGTGGTTTGAATGAGTTCTCGGCTATCTAATGCACCCGCTAGGTAATTGGCTAAACCGTGTTGTGCATGGATTCCCAGCGTTTTGTGCAGTGAGGGGTTACGCAAATCGGCATCCACTAGCAGGACACGATTGCCTGCTGAGGCATACGCGCAGGCTAAGTTGCTGGCTGTGGTGGTTTTGCCTTCATTGGGGCTGGCACTGGTGATGAAAATGATCGGGGTGTCATCACCTTGGTGCATAAACCGTAAACTGGTGCGCAGCGAACGGAATGCTTCGGCAATAGCTGAACGCGGTTGGCTAATGGTGGCGGTTGCCAACTGGCGGCTGTTAGCGTCGCTGGTTTCTGCCATGACACCGAGAACCGGTAGTTGAGTGGCGCGTTCTACGGCGTTAATATCTTTGACCGTATCATCCAAAAACTCACGCATGAATGCTGCCGATATGCCCAGTAACAGCCCCAATAAACCACCAAACAACAGGTTTGTGGATAGATTCGGTTTGAATTTTTTCAGCGGAATTTGTGCCTGGTCGATAATGGCTATGTTATTGGCGACGACACCACTGGCGATATTGATTTCTTTGAGGCGTTGTTGCAAGTTTTGGTAGATCTCTTGATTGGTTGTAACCTCACGTTTGAGGGTACTGTAAGCAATGGTTGTGTCTTGTTCCTGCATCGCCTCGGTTTTGGCTTTGGCGATGCCTTCGCGAATCATGTTTTCTTTGCGTTTAGTGGTTTCGAGTTCGCCTTTAAGGGAATCACGTTTGGCGGTGACTTCAATTTCAATGTCGTTTTCGAGTTTAGTGATTTCTCTGGCTAAATTCGCAATCGATTGCTTTTGTTGTTGCGCTTTAAGCTTGTCGAGGCGTTGTTCCATCGTTTGGAAGTAAGCGGCATCTTTTTTTTCCAATACGTTGATGCGGTCGTTTAAGGAACGGTTGTTATCGGTGAGGATTTCATAGCGGCTTTCTTGCTCGATGCGTTGTTTTTGGATTTTGATAAGTTCTTCGGAAAGCTGTTTTAATGCCAATGATGATGTGGTTGATTCTTCACCATCGAGTTGGAATATTCCATGATCACGGGCATATTGATTCAAACGTTTTTCGGATTCATCCAGCAGCGCTTTGGTTTCCTGCACGGTTTTCGTAAGGTATTCCGAAGCATCGGTGGTGGCGGACAAACGTCGCCCGGTATTCATGTCTTTGAAGGTGTCGACTACCGCATTGGCAATGTCGGCGGCTTGTGCAGGGTCTGATGAGGTGTAGCTGATGGCGACTAAACGTGAGTTTTTCACCGGCTCTACCGTCAGATTGTCCAACAGCAAATCTTCCAGTGCGGTTTGTTGGCTGTTGGTATCAGGTGTGCTAAACCATGCTTTGATTTGACCCATGATTGAGGTGCTGGCAAGCTTTTCTTCGAGTTTTAGCTTGGTGATCACTTGCGAAGCTAAAGCACGGCTACGAATCAGTTCAAACTGTGTTTGATAGAAATCGCGGGTATCGCGGATGTCACCAGAACCCAGAATATTGTCGATATTCACCACTTTGCTGGATTCGCGTTCGATTTGCAGGGTGGCAGTGGCGCGATACACGGGTTTACTCAAGAGCGTAATCAGCAGTGCCAATAGCATAATGATGACAGTGATCAGCATTATCATGCGCCTACGCCGCAACAAGGTGCGCCCGAACTCACGTAAATCAAGTGTGTCTGGTTTTTTTAGAAGATCGTTTTGCATGATATGGATGGTCTATAGGCCAAGTTGAAATATAGCGCCCGATTGTAGCAATTCTTAGGGCGTGCGGTTAACAAAGTTGTTGATCCAGCGGCGTGCCGGTGCTTCAAAAAACCAATAGGAACATAAAGCACTGAAGGTCAATAGCACGACAAATAAGTAAAAATGCAAGGCTCCGTTGGGATCTATTCCCGCAGGCATGAGTTTTTCGTAGATGCCATGCAGCGGTTTTTGCAGAATATACAGTGAAAAACTCGCTTCACCGAGTAATACCAGCCATTTGTGCTGCAACAATTGACTGATCTTACCGGTATTGAGTGCCAGTAACACAATGAACAGCAAAAACAATGGGGCAATGAGCCCATTGGTGTAGTCAAAGGCAATACCACTGGCATCAATCAGCGTTTGGCGGGTAATCAGCAAGACAATGATGAGCGCAGAAACCAGTAACAACCCACTGATATTGATACCTGGCGCACTGAAACGGTCGAGGCTACCCTTTTGCAGCCATGCACCCGCGATAAAACCGATAACAAACGTATTCAGGTGCATTAACGGGTTGTAAAAAATAAAGTCGTGTAACAGTCCGCGCGGCACGTAGGCTGTGGTGTTGAGCAAGAAGCCATGCCCAAGCTGCGTGATCAGCCATAATATTCCGGCTGCCAAAGTAAGGTTGACCAAATGGTAACGTTTTACCAACAGCAGCAATAGCGGGAAGCAGAGGTAGAAAAAAGCTTCTACGGATAATGACCAACCGGGCGCATTCAGGGTAAGAGGATAGCCCGGAACCCATGCCTGCAACATGCTGACACTGAGGGCAACCGTTAACGGTTCACTGCCAGCCGTTTGATATTTCGCCGCTATCATGAGCAACAGGGCTAGTAGGTAGACAGGGTAAATCCGGGCGATTCGCGCCCACCAGTAACGCAGTGTCGCAAAGGCTTGCTGCGGTTGCTCAGGTCGATAATAGGCAATTGCCATAATAAAGCCCGACAGCACGTAAAAGTAACTGACCGCAATCGGTCCCGCCGCCAACACCGGGTTCACCCACGGCAAATCCGCAGGAAACACGGTCATGCCATAATGAAAAAACACCACCGTTAGTGCGGCGACATAACGGGTGAAGGTCAGTTGTTCGATTCTCACGGGTGTGCAGGGCTGCTAGTAAGCATTTTTGTCATGCAAGGTTTTGAAGGCAGTGACAAAAATGATTCTGAGATCCAGTGTCAGGCTCCAGCTACGGATGTATTCCATATCGAGTTCTACCCGTTTTTCCATTTTAAACAGGGTGTCAGTTTCGCCGCGCCAGCCGTTTACTTGTGCCCAGCCGGTAATGCCGGGTTTCATCAAATGGCGACGCATATAGCCAGGGATAAGTTGGCGATATTCTTCATTATGCGCAACGGCGTGCGGGCGTGGGCCAACAATTGACATATGACCTTGGAGTACATTGAAAAATTGTGGCAGTTCATCCAGTGATGTTTTGCGCAGGAACGCACCAACACGGGTAATCCGGCAATCGTTACGAGTGGCTTGCTTAATATGCTTACCATTTTCACAAACCGTCATGGTGCGAAACTTGAGTACTTGGAATGTTTCCCCGCGTAAGCCATGCCGGGTTTGCTTGAATAAAATCGGACCGCGTGAAGTCAGTTTGATCGCGAGTGCGATTCCGAGCATCAAAGGGGACACCAATAACAGAATCAACATGCCTAACAATAAATCTTCAATGCGTTTAATGAAGGCGTGATGCACCGACATCGGTGCGTCGTAAATGCGTAGGATGGGGGTTTCAGCAATTTCCATGTAACGGCTGTGTAGCAAGGTGTTGGTAAAGTCGTCAGGAATTAAACGGATTGGCGTGATGGTATCCGCCAGTTCATTAATCAGACGTTTGGATAACAAGGATTGTTCAGAGGAGGGCGCAAGGTAAATTTGAGCCCACTCGCCAGTGCGGGCGGCTTCTTTCATGGCGCTGGCATCACCCAGTCGGGCATAGTGCCGGGGGAGTTCCTGCTCAGTGCCATCATCTTCCAGATGATAAAACCCCGCGATTTGAAAGCCAGAGTGAGGTTGGCTATCAATCATTTGGGCAAAGTGCAAGCCTTGTTTGGTAATGCCCGCAATTGCAATGCTATGGTTGTTGAGACCGATACGTTTGAGCGAGGCTTGCAAGATGCGCAGCGCATAACGGCTGCTGATTAATAAAACTGGGGTGATGAATAACCAGCCTATCAATACAAAGCGTGAAAATTCTTCGGAAGTTTTTGCCGCAAAAATGATAAAAATGAGGAACAAAAAGGTGACTAACCAAGTCACAATAAGGCGGATGACTTCATCACGGAAGAACGGACGTCCGCTCCATGAAGTGTAAATGTCAGTAAATCGACCAATCAGACCAAACAGCAAGGAAGCGCCCAAGCCGATGATGAGATAACCTTGAATGTTATAGGTACTGGAATGCAAAGAAGCGAGCAGCAGAATGCCCAAAATGATCAGCGTATCGGTGCTGCGGTAGATCAATTCGGCACTGATTTTGTTATTTACCTTCAAATTTTCCATGCAACCGTTATCCTCTGACAATGGCTGCGCCAACAAGCCATTATGGAGTTTATTGTCAATAAGTAAACTTGTATTAACTTTTCTGGGGCGTGTTGTAAAACGGCAACAAGCCCACTTGTTGTTACAAGTAGCGTAATAAATGACAGCAAGCACTATCTGCTTGTTATACAAACAAATACTCTGTCATTGTGCAACTATTTAAGACACTCGGTAGTTGCTAAAACTGTTCTCTAATATAGCCTATGTTTGGGTTTTTTGTCGTAAAAAAAATACAAACGGCATTGGTCAAAATATTATGTATCTGCCTGATAAGTATTTCAGCGCGAAGACTGATCTTTCTCCCAAGTATAGGTTTGTAAGTGGTGATATTGCCGTGCCGCTCGCCAGCGAATGACACTTGCAATCAACAGGTAGATCATGGCGGGTACAGCATTCCGGCTGAAAAGTTTATCGAGCAAGATGCTGGAATACGGTTTCTTGTCTGCTTTTGTGCACAGTTTAGCCGCAGCCAGTTGCATATTACCCAAACGCGCCCGCGTTTTAATCTTGATCAAAGAACTCAGATTACGGGGGGCGCTAATAAATATTTGTGTGCCTGCAATGTTATGCCGCTCATGTGCCTCAAATTGACAGCGCACAAAACCATCATCGTTAATGATGTCAGGAAACACCTGAAAACGCTGCCGCCCCGCCTGACTGATGACGTAACTACAGGTAGCCACTACCCCTTCACGAATATAGGGGAGTTGTAACCACAGCCGGTAATACTGTTTGACTAGCCAAGACGATTGCGAGGTATCAATCACCGGTTCGGGTGCTGCTAATAAGGGGCTGCCACTTGCCATTGTGGCGGTAATGGCTTTAATCGCGTTAGGCGATAAGCGCGTATCGGCATCAAGGTAAAACACCGGCCAGCTTGTGACATGTTTTTCGGCTTCATTTAGGGCATTGACCTTGGACGGTTTGGCTATATCAAGGCAGATGGCGTGGGGGTATTCATTACGCACAATCTCCGCCGTATTATCCGTGCAACCATTACACGCCACAATCAGCGTGTCGAGGTCGGCTTGATCTTTGAGGCTATCCAAACAGCGGCGGATCACACTGGCTTCATTGTGTGCAGGCACAATCACACTCGCCATCAACGATACCCCTGCAACCAGTCAGCACGGTTGGCGAACACGGTTTGCCATTCACGCCGTTGCGCCGATTTTGGTTTGAAGAGGGTATGCACAAGGTATTTGTTCAGCACGTACCAATACAGCAGCGCTTTGTAAACGGGGCGCTGCCATGCCACTACGTGGCGGTTAACCAGCTCCACTTTGCCTTTGAGCAACTTGATTTGCTTGCCTGAAAAATGGCTGTGGCTCACACCGCCATGATGGATGATGCGGGCATCAGGCGTTACGATGGGTTGATGACCTAAGGCTTTGGCACGTAAGCAATAATCGGCTTCTTCGGCATACATGAAGAAAGTGGTATCGAGACCGCCGAGTTTGTCCCACAATTCCCGCGTGGTGAGGAAGAAACAGCCGGACACAATATCCACATCCTTAATGGTGTCGCGCTCCCAGCAACCGTAATTGGCATTATTGAAGAAACACGTTTTGCTGAACAGCTTGCTCAAGCCCACGGCGCTGTAAAACAGGTCGCGTAGATTCGGTTTGCTCCAGGCGTGTTGGGTATTCAAGCTCATGTCATTGTTGAGGGTAACGCCGCTCCAGATGCCGCTGTCAGGGTACTGTTTGGCGAAACGTAACAAGCGATCCACCGCCGCATTCACAATCACGGTATCCGGGTTCAGCAATAGCAAATAGTTACCTTGCGCCTGTGCTGCACCCAATTGCACGCCGCCTGCAAACCCCAAATTTGTACCCGACTCAATCAGTGTTACTTGCGGAAAAAACTGACGAATCATGCTCGCTGAGTCATCACTGGAGGCATTGTCTACCACAATGACTTCAAACGTGCTCAGTTGCGTTTCGCGAAACAGCGATTCCAGTGCGCGGCGCGTGTAACTGGACGTATTGTAAGAAACCAGAATGACGCTGATTTCTGTGCTTGCCGTCATGCTAATCTCCCGTAAGCTATGGTTTGAATCCCTGAACGCACAACTTTTGCCGGATTACCTGCCACAATCGAATGCGCAGGCACGTCTTTGGTGACAACGCTGCCAGCACCGACGATCACCTGATCACCGATAGTCACGCCGGGTAAAATAATAGCACCACAGCCGATGAAACAGTTAGCCCCAATGCATGTTTTTTGTTCAAATTGACCGCCATGCCGCCGGGTTGCGTAGTCGTGTGCGAGGATAATGCTATCAAACGCGATGTAAGTTTTTTCCCCGATCTCGATGCAACGTGGATTGGTCTTATCCAAGCGGGCTTTGAAGGAAATCCGCACATCCGGCGCAATATTCATGCCGTAAAGCTTGCGAAAATACCAGGTTCGCAACCACAGCAGGCTGTCACGGAACCACACCAGCCACATGAACATTCTTTGATTGATAAAACGCAGTCTCATGTTTTGTCGTTGTTTCTAAGGTTATTGGTGGGGGCATTATTGGTGGAATCGTTTGCGGATACCAATTCTTCTGCCTGACGGTTCCATAAAGGATAGTATTGCGCCCAACTAATTGCCCCTAACATGAAGAAAAACATCGGTTGCAACTTACCGAAATAGTCCACCGTAAAGCCAATTAAAATCAGTGACATGAATGACAGAATCCAAGCAGATACCATCCATCGGAATTGGTCGTTATGCTGGTGCGCCAAGTTCAGGGCATGAAATACCGCATACAAACAAGCGAGCAATAAAACGACCAAGGCAAAGATACCGTGTTGCAGAATCAGCAATAACCAGAAACTGTCAATGCTGTTACCCATCCATTCCATCCAATAGGGGCGCGTCCAGTCATGGTGGGCAATCCCAAGAATCAGATTCTCGCGGATGTCATCGGCAGTGTATTCCCATTGCAGGATACGGAAATAACCGGTATTGGGGTTGAATGTCAGGTACGAAATTAAAATGCCAAAAAATCCCCGGTTGGAAGCTGCTTCGATTAACAACGCCGTCGCCAAACCACCAAAAAACAGCGAAATCCAGAATTGGCGGGCGTTATACCAAAACTTGACTAAAACAGCCGTAAATCCCTGAAAAATCAACGCCAGTAGCGGTGCTGACGATAATGTCAGTAGCATGGAAACCATGATCCCCGCCAGTTTGCTCACATAACTCAGGGTACGGAAACGCAATGCCAATAAGAGCGCAAACGAGAAGAACAATGCCAATAACGTGCCATACAGAATAGGGTGGGCGAACAAGCTGGTTGCCCGCATAATACCAGCACGAATATAGTGATACGTGTAAAGACGTGGGTCTAAGGCATGGTTTCCCGTCAGTTTTTCGGCTATTTCATGCAAGATGCGGTGTTGGTTTAAGGCTTCGTAAAGCGTGAATACTGTGAGCAGGGCAAGTACTGTGATGAAGGTTTGGTTGACCCGGTAAAACCGCAGCGGGGTCGTAATAAATAACCGCGCCAGATAAAATGCACCCATGACTTCAATCGCAAAAATTCCCGTTGATTCAATGGCTTTTTGCAAACCATGATTGTGCCAGAAACTGGCGAATACAATGCTTACCAAACACAATAGCAAAATATCGACGAGATCCGCTTGTTGCAGCACTTCACGCAAATTAAATAGCGCGTACAACAGCGCCAAACCCAGCACAATACGGTAAGTTTCGACCCGGATCGAGCCCACCATGACATGGAATTCCAGCGGGATAAAAATCGAGACGATGAATAGGATAGCGATAATTCTTAACATTGCACCTCCTATCCGCGTCTGGCAGATGGTTTTAGTAAACGCTTTGTGAAAAACAGCGCCATGACTCCCAGTGTTAGCACCAGATTGGCGACGAGTGTTGCACCCGCAGCCCCTTCAATGCCGTACTTTGGAATAAACATCCAATTAGCGATGACATTAATGACCAACGCCATCCCCAGCAAGCTGTTCAGATAGCGCACTTGTTCCCGCGCAATAAACATAAACGAAAAGGTCAGGCTTAGCGCCCGCACCCACTGCGCTACCAACAATATAGCCAGTGCCGTGCCAGCTTGCACATATTCCGGTTTAAACACACTGAGTAAGTGATCACCCAGCAACAACAATAATAGCGTGACAGCTCCCAACAACCCAGCTACCAAAGCGGTGGCTTGCCAGAAAAATCGTGTCAGTTGTTCCGGCTGGTGTTGGTGAATGCGGAGTAAGCGTGGGTATATCGTGGCATCCAACGCCCCAAGAAAAAACAGGCTGACAAACGATAAACGCGCCGCGACGGTGAAGAGCGCCACATCCTCATTCGACAACAATAAGCCGGTCAGCAGCGTATCTGCCCACAACATTAAAAAGGAAAAAAATGATACAGGTGCGAGTGGTAGCGACTGCTGCAATACGGCTTTAACACTAAACCGGGTTGGCTTGGCGGGGTGCAAACTGTTCCACCAAGGGCGTATCCAGTAAAACGATGCCAACCCCGCCAGTGCCAGTGATGCCACATACAGCAACAGGTAATGCTGATTGTCGCTAAAGCTCCACCAGAATAGCCCGATCAGCAGCATATAAGCCACCGCAGGCAAGGAATTCTGCACCAGAATTGACGCGGAGGTATGCTGGATGGCTTTCAAAAATGACGAATTTAACATCACCAGATTGAAAAACAGAATGCCGCTTCCCGCCAGCAATAACGGCAACATTTGAATCGCATCATCAAACAACCAGTGCTGGGATAGTGGGGCAAATACCAGCCAGCCTAGCATGAAAATACTGCTACTGATCAACACCATGCGGTAAGCATCGCGTAAATGTACGCCTTGCTGCTGCGTATCCGTGTCATGAATTCGCGCCACATCGCGCACCAGCCACTGCTCCACTCCCAAGCGGCTGAACAGCGAAATGCCAGTCACGAGTGTCATGAGCATGAACACCATGCCCGCTTCTGCTATCGGTAGGGTGCGTGTCAGGACAATTGCCACCGCAAAATTCAACCCGACCCCGGCAAAGCGGGCAAGCGTCGAGAGTAAACTGGTCAGCAGCAGGGACGGTTTTTTCAGGTTCATGTGCGGTTGCTGAGCGAAGTCGAAGCACGAATCGCTTGATCAATGAACTCAACCAGCGTTTGCCGCCGGGTATCATTGTCCAATGGTGCGGCTTGTAAGGTGTGTTGCCGCGCTAATAATGCATACAATTCGTCTTGGGTAGAAGCGGTGTATACCCCCGGCAATTGACCCATCCAAGCTAAACCGTCGAGTTGGTGATCGTTACGGTGTTCGCCGAGGGCGTGTTGACGGTTCATCACGATAATGGGTTTGCGGTGTTCCAACGCAGTAATGATATTGCCCATCCCTGCGTGTGAAATGATCAAATCGGCGTTTTGCAAATGTTGGTTAAACACCGCTGTGGTCATAAAGCGCTCCCATTGCAGGGTTTGCGGCAAATATTCCCCGCCTGCAATTTGTGCCATTCCCGTGAGAGCGTGTTGTGCCGCCCATTCATCCACGGCGCGAATCAGGCGATCAAACGGGAATTGTGTGCCAACTGCTACAAAAATCACAAGACCGCCCCTTTGTATTGGATAGTTTGCCCGTCGCTCAAATGTTCCCATTGCGTCAGGAAAACATCGGCGCGTTTTTGTGCCAGCTTACCCGCCCGTGAAATTTGTTTAACGTTGGCAATGCTGTCTACCCAAATGGTACGGATACCGAGAAAACTACCCAGCCAAATCGCCACCGCACCCGGTGCCGCGCCGGTGGATAGAATCGCTTTCGGTCTTTCTTTCAATAAGATATACAATACCTGTAAGGCGCAGGGTATCAAACGCCACTTATCATCCGCACTCACATCCACGACCGAATATACCTTGCGTTCCCGTTTACTGCGTGAAGTCGACGTGAACAACCCCGCAGGCATCGCATACACAATCTGGTAACGGTCTTCCAGCCCCGCACTCAGCCGATTAAGCTGAATCCAATGCCCGCCGGGAGAGGAAATTGCCAACAGTTTCGGCTTAACACTCATACGGGTTTTCTCAAGTAAAATGCCGCCTGATCGCCTTGATTCAGCGCGTTCAATTCCCGTGAGCGTTGTTCAAATTCACGAATTTGTTTGGTGGTGAACAGCGAGTTTTCCGGTGATTCTGCCCAAGAACGCGGGTCGCGTAGCGGAATATCCTGTTCGTACTGTTTGCTCCCCCAGAATTGCAGTGCATTGGAATCGTATACGACTTGTTCGCACGAAAAGCCTGCCTGTTCTGCCAATGCCTGCATACTCTTGACCGAATGCAAGTACAAATGACGTGGCGCATCCAGTTGCACCCAGTTTACGCCGTATTCCTGCCACACATACGAGGACACGGTAGGTACACGCACCAAAGCGACCCCGCCCGGTTTCAGAATGTTGAATGCTTGTCCCAAATGCTTCCGCTGATTTGACAAATGTTCAAAAGAATGGTGGAACATGACCACATCCCACTCGCCGGTTTCGCTGAAAATATCACGTTTTTCAACGCGCAAGCCGTTAGGGTAAACGATGTCCGTCTGGTTAAACGGGTCGATACCCAACAGGTTGTGAAAACCCAGTTCGCGCAGGGAATGCAATAAATGTCCTGCCCCACAGCCCACATCCAGAATGCGCGTTGCTTGTTTCAGCTTGAGCGGGCGCAGAGTGGCGAGTTTCGCATTTGGCATCCACAAGTGCATTACCCGTCCAATCAGGCAGTTACCGCTGACTTCGTAACGGTCCCGCCACTTGGTTAAGGTTTGTTTAACCTTGCTACCTGCTTTGGTCGCGCCGCTGTAGGAATAATAATTTTCTGGGTAATAGTCCGCGATATTCGCCGGAACCTGTTCGATTTGCAGGCAGTCGCAATCCGCACACTGAAAATAACGGTGTTCGTCACGCAATCCCAGCATCATTTCTTTGACGACATAATGGCGGTGTGCGCCGCTACTGCCACAAATACGGCACTGCATCAAACGTGCTCCCTGAGCGTAGCCGAACGCTCACTGAGCGAAGTCGAAGTGCCGTGTGTGCCAAACAGTTTGACATCGCCTTGCCAGAAATCGGGGTGACTCAAATACCAATCCAGCGTTTTTGCCAAGCCACTTTGGAAGGTTTCAGCGGGTACATAGCCCAATTCGCTGCAAATCTTACTGTTGTCGATGGCGTAACGGCGGTCATGCCCCGGACGATCTGTTACGTACACAATGTGCTGATTGTGCGGTACGTGTGGCGAGTCAGGGAATCGCGCATCCAACAACGCACACAATTCGTGGATCAGACTCAGGTTCGCCTGCTCATTATTGCCACCGATATTGTAAGTTTCGCCAATGCGTCCGGTACGAATAATCAGGTCAATGCCACGGTTATGATCGTCAACATGCAGCCAGTCGCGAATTTGCTGACCATCGCCGTAAATCGGCACAGGTTTGCCTTGCAACAGGTTGTAAATTGCCAGCGGAATCAGCTTTTCGGGGTATTGATACGGCCCGTAATTGTTGGAGCAATTACTGGTCGTGGTCTGCAAGCCATAGGTGTGCTGGTAAGCGCGTACTATGTGATCAGACGCAGCTTTGCTGGCGGCATACGGCGAATTCGGCGCATACGGTGTGATTTCAGTGAAAGCCGGATCAGTGGCTGACAATGTGCCATACACTTCGTCGGTGGAAACGTGGTGGAAGCGGTGGACGAACCCTGGTTTCTCATCCAGCCACACGGTTTTCGCCGCTTTCAGCAAGCTGTGTGTGCCGTCGATATTGGTTTTCAGGAACGCATCCGGCCCGTAAATCGAGCGGTCAACGTGTGATTCGGCGGCGAAATGCACAATCGTGTCGATGGTTTCCTCGCGCAGCAATTGCTCCACGAGTGGCTGATCCAAAATATCGCCATGCACGAAGCGGAAATTGGCTTGCCCTTCCAATGGTTGCAAATTTTCATAGCGTCCGGCGTAGGTTAGTGCATCCAAAATCACCAGACGGGTGTCTGGGTATTGTTGCAGCCAGAAATGCACGAAGTTTGTGCCGATAAAGCCTGCGCCGCCAGTGACGAGCACGTGATGAGGTGTGTATGTCGTTGTCATGCTGTTAGGTTTTGTGGTTTCAATTGAGTAAGCATCTGCCGCAAGCTGGTGCGCCAATGCGCAAGCGTATAGCCCAGTAAGGTTTCGGTTGCGCGTCTGTCCATCACGCTAAACGCGGGGCGACGTGCAGGCGTTGGGTATTCATCGGTACGCAGCGGCTTGATAGGGATGGCTTTGTCGAGCAAGCCAAGCGCCAGTGCTTCTTCTTGAATCGCCACCGCGAAATCGTACCAGCTTGCCACGCCATTATCGGCGCAATGCCAGATACCTTGTGGCTTTTGTGCGATGAATGACCATAGCGTTGCCGCGAGTGTGCCTGTCCAAGTTGGCGTACCAACTTGATCAGCCACAACACCGAGGGAATCGCGTTCACGCATTAGGCGCAACATGGTTTTGACGAAGTTGTTGCCGTAAGCGGAATACAACCATGACGTGCGTACCACACAAGCCGTCGGACACTGCTCCAGCACGGCTTGTTCGCCCGCCAGTTTACTTGCGCCGTAAACACCCAGCGGTTTGGCAATCGCGTTCGGCAGGTAAGGGGTGGATTGCAGCCCATCAAACACAAAATCAGTCGAGATTTGCAGCAAGTAATAGTCAAACAAGGCAGCTTGTGCCGCGAAGACATGCGCGGCAGCGTGGTTGATCAGGTAAGCGTTGGCTGTGTCTGTTTCTGCTTTATCAACTGCCGTGTAAGCCGCACCATTGATGACCACATCAGGGCGGTGATGTTCGAGCGCATTGATCACCTGTTGCGGATCTGTAATGTCTAGCGTATCCCGATCCGTCGCGATTAGCGTGATATTGGCAGGACAGGTGGCTTGCAGTTCTGAACCCAGTTGCCCGTGTGCGCCAGTGAGTAATATTTTCATGCGAATTTATCCGCCTCTTGCCAGTTTTTACCCGCTGCATCTTTGGCGGAAATGGTGGGCTGTGTGCCATTAACCAGCGGCCATTCGATGCCTACGGTGGGGTCATCCCAGCGCAAACTGCGGTCGTAGGCGGGGGCGTAAAAGTCAGTGCATTTGTACAAAAAGTCTGCCGATTCGCTCATCACGTAAAAGCCATGTGCAAAACCGGGGGGAACCCACAACATGCGGTGATTGTCGGCGGAGAGTTCTGCGCCTGCCCATTGTCCAAAAGTGGGGGAGGACTGGCGTAAATCGACAGCGACATCAAACACCTTGCCGCTGGTGACACGTACCAGCTTGCCTTGCGGGTGTTGGATTTGGTAGTGCATTCCGCGCAAAATGCCTTGACCGGAGCGGCTGTGGTTGTCTTGCACGAAGTTCAGATTTAACCCGACCTCGGCAAACGTTTGGGCATTCCACGTTTCCAGAAAAAAGCCGCGTGCATCGCCGAACACCTGCGGTTCTAGGATCAGCACGTCGGGGATATTCGTTGGGATAATCTTCATTTCAGCAATTCCGTGAGGTATACGCCGTAACCGCTTTTCTTCAACGGCTCAGCCAGTTGTAATAATTGTTCGTCACCGATATAACCCATGCGCCATGCGACTTCTTCGGGGCAGGCGATTTTTAGCCCTTGGCGTTCTTCAATGACACGGATGTAGTTGGAGGCATCCAGCAAGGAAGCGTGTGTACCGGTATCCAGCCATGCCGTGCCGCGTTTGAGCATTTCCACCTGCAATTGCCCGCGTTCCAGATACATCTGGTTGACGGTGGTAATTTCTAATTCGCCACGCGGGGAAGGGCGGACTTCACGTGCCACATCCACAATCTGATTGTCGTAGAAATACAAGCCCGTTACCGCGTAATGAGAGCGGGGTTTTGTAGGCTTTTCTTCAATACTGAGTGCTTTGCCGTTAGTATCGAATTCGGCAACACCATAGCGTTCTGGGTCTTTGACGTAGTAAGCGAACACGGTTGCACCAGTGGTTTGTTGCGCAACGCTTTGCAAACGGCTGGATAAGCCTTCGCCGTAGTAAATGTTGTCACCCAAAATCAGTGTGGCAGGTGAGTTGCCAAGGAAATCAGCACCGATGATGAAAGCTTGCGCTAAACCATCCGGTGACGGTTGCACGGCGTATTCAATATTCAGTCCCCATTGCGCACCATCGCCCAGCAAATGCTGGAATTGTGCGGAATCTTCGGGGGTGGTGATGATCAGAATATCGCGGATCCCGGCGAGCATTAACACGGTTAGCGGGTAATAGATCATTGGTTTGTCGTAAACCGGCATCAGTTGCTTGCTGACCGTGCGGGTGAGCGGGTAGAGGCGTGTGCCACTGCCGCCTGCGAGGATAATGCCCTTGCGATGACTGTTGTTGTATTGCATGTATGAAGTGTACCAGCGTGCTGACTCAATAAAGCCGCCTATTGTAGACAAACCCACAGAAATTTCAGCTAATTCCGTAATCGGATACACTCTAGACTCTTAGAAAATTTAACTTAGGAGGAAATGAAACGATGAAACACCCCATGCTACTGTGGCTTGCAGGCATTACCTTGACAAGCCTAAGTCTGAACGCGGCAGCCGCCGATAAAGCCATCCACCAAGGCATTGTCGATAATTACAAAGCTGAGAAAGTATCTGAGCATGTTTATGTAATTCATGGTCCTGCCGGTCAGCCTGACAAAGACAATCAGGGGTTTATTAATAATCCAGGTTTCATCGTTAGCGATAGTGAAGTCGCGGTGGTTGATCCCGGTTCGAGTGCAGCGATTGGGCGAGCGGTACTGGCGCATATTCGCAAAGTGACTGATAAACCAGTGACGAAGGTGTTTATTACCCATGTGCATGGTGATCACTGGCTCGGCAATCAGGCATTCAAGGAAGACAATGCCGACGCCAAGTTTTATGCCAGTGCGGGCATGATTGAGGAGGCGAAGCAAGGCGCTGGCGATTCGTGGATTGAAACGATGGATACGATGACTGAAAAAGCCACCGCAGGCACTGAGCTAGTCATACCTACCGAAGTTTTGGCACAAGATCAGGAAATCAAGGTGGGTAATGTAACCGTTAAAGCGCATCTGGTTGAGGGCAAAGCGCATACCTCTAATGAAGTCATGTTTGAGGTGGTAGAAGACAAGCTGCTGTTTACTGGGGATACCATTAGTAATGCACGTCTCATTATGATGGATGAGGGGAGCTTTTTGGGGAGCATGAAAAATGCCGAACGTATCGCTGCTATGGATCTTGCCACTATTGTGCCAGGGCATGGTTTAACGGGTGATAAAAGCATCGTAACCGCTTATGGCGATTATATGAGTAAGCTGTATAACAGCGTTAAAGAACTTCGTGAAGATATGGAAGCTCACGAGATGAAACCCAAAGTTGCTGAAGCACTCGTGGCTTATAAGGACTGGCATAGCATGGAAGAGACGCTCGGCAGGCACATCAGTTTGGCAATTTTGGAAGCCGAACAGGAAGATTTCTGATTTGCCTTACTCTTCCAGCATTTCTTGAATATCCAGACTGAAATTTTCCAGAATCGCAGCACCGTCCCCAGGGCTGCGTTTCTGGACTTCCGCATAGAAAAAGCGCACGGCACTTTCCGCACAACTTAGTTGTCTTGATTATCCCGCGTGTCATCATCAGTGGCACACGGGATACGCCGACATGATAAACTGCACTGCAACATTTTAACCGATTTTGAGAGCTACCCCACATGAGTAAACCAACCCCCCGTGTGACTGTTACTACCCTACGCAAGATGAAACGTGAGGGTGAAAAGATCGTCATGTTGACCGCTTACGATGCCAGTTTTGCTAAGGTTTTGGATGAGCAAGGGGTCGATGTGATTCTGGTGGGGGATTCATTAGGTATGGTGGTTCAAGGGCACGAAACCACCGTTCCGGTGACGATGGATGACATGGTTTACCACACCCGTGCTGTCACTAAAATGAGCCAACGCACTTTAGTGATTGGCGATTTACCTTTCATGAGCTACACCTCACCCGAACTTGCCTTGCGTAATAGCGCTCGCTTGATGCAGGAAAGCGGCGCTCACATGGTGAAATTAGAAGGCGGTGCGCCGCAAGTGGCTACCGTCAGGCAGCTTGCTCACCACGGCGTGCCAGTGTGTGCGCACTTGGGTTTGCAGCCACAATCAGTTCACAAACTCGGCGGCTATCGGGTACAGGGGCGTGATGAGGCTGTTGCCAAACAAATGCTGGATGATGCCAAAGCCTTGCAAGATGCAGGGGCGGATATGTTGGTGCTGGAATGCGTCCCTGTCACGCTGGCGGCACAAATTACCCAAGCGCTGGATATTCCGACCATTGGCATTGGCGCGGGGCGTGAATGTGACGGGCAAGTGCTGGTCTTGCACGACATGCTTGGTATTTCACCGCGTGTACCGAAGTTTTCCCAAGATTTTATCGGTACCGGCGCAACCATTCCGCAAGCCGTGGCTGCGTATGTGCAGGCAGTAAAAACGGGTGCATTCCCCGCCGATCAACACTGTTTTTTCTAAAGAGCACCCCATGATTATTGTTCAAGCCATTGACGCATTGCGTGAAGAACTCAAAAGCTGGCGCAAAGCGGGTGAAACCATCGCTTTTGTACCCACAATGGGGAATTTGCACGCCGGACATATTGCCTTGGTGAAACGGGCGCAGGAACTTGGTAGCAAAGTGGTGGTATCCATTTTCGTCAACCCGACTCAATTTGACCGCAAGGAAGATTTGGCGGCATACCCACGCACTCTTGCTGAAGATTGCGCCAAATTGCAAGCGGGTGGGGCGGATTTGGTGTTTACGCCAACGCCTGCGCTCATGTACCCAAGCGGCGGGCTGGCAACCAAGGTCGAAGTGCCGGGTGTCAGTGAGTTATTAGAAGGTGCATCCCGTCCCGGTCACTTCACCGGCGTTTCTACCGTGGTGTGCAAGTTGTTTCACTTAGTGCAACCAGATGTTGCGGTGTTCGGCGAGAAAGATTTTCAGCAATTGATGCTGATCCGTCAGATGGTACGTGATCTGGATATGGATATTCGGATTGAAGGTTTGCCTACCGTGCGTGAGGCTGATGGCTTAGCCATGAGTTCCCGCAATGGCTATCTGACAGCCGCTGAGCGTAAAATCGCACCCGGTTTTCATTTGACCCTTGGTGAAGTGGTTGACGCGCTGCACAAAGGCAGGCAGGATTACGCTGCTTTGCAGGCAGAGGCAGCTCAGACGCTGGTGGCACTTGGATTTCGCCCCGATTATGTCGAAATCCGGCGTGCGCTGGATTTGTTGCCACCTGCGGCACATGATACCGATTTGGTGATATTGGGTTCGGCGTGGCTGGGTAAAGCACGTTTGATAGATAATATCCCAGCAATTCTCATTTTGCCCCACATACGATAAAACGGCAGCGATTCAGAGCATCCTAAAAATCTCGCACCCAGCCCTGTGGTTCATT
>CAYNNA010000048.1:0-19280 GCA_964398375.1 uncultured Thiothrix sp. | reverse complement strand
AAATGAACCACAGGGCTGGGTGCGAGATTTTTAGGATGCTCTGAATCGCTGGAATGTTGGCAGATAAGTGACTTATCGTCGGTTTTCTGCTACAACTAGCCCATTTTCTTCAATAAACTACCCCTTGAGGCTACACCGTTGAGCAGCGACCGCAGCATTTACCGCATTTCTTTCGTTAACCAAGACAAGATTTACGAAATTTTTGCTAAACAAGTCTATGAATCAGATTTGTACGGCTTTGTCGTGGTCGAAGAAATCGTTTTCGGTACGCAAAGTACGCTGGTCATTGACCCCGGTGAGGAGCGCCTTAAAACCGAGTTTGAAGCGGTGAAACGCAGTTTCGTTCCTATTCATTCTGTGATTCGCATCGACGAGGTGGAACATACGGGTGTCAGTAAAATTCATACGCTTGAATCCGGCAGTGTGACGGGCAATGTCAGCCCGTTTGCACGTCCGGCAGGCAAGAAAAAAGACTAAAGTTTGTTCTTCACCCGACCTTTCCGAATATCTCTGCTATTATACGTCGATGATTTTTCGAGTGTACGGAACGGCTGAATGAACCGGAAGTGGTTACATGGGTTGCCGGTAGTGTTATTGCTTGTTGTGCTGTTGTTCGGGTACGGTACTAGGACTGACAGTGCGTTTGATGCATGGAAGCAGCAATTTCGTCAGGTCGCCATTAATGAAGGCATCCACGCGGACAACGTGGATAGGGCTTTGCGTGGTTTAGCGCTCGATAAAAAAGTCCTGCGTCTGGAAGCGCATCAGCCCGAATTTACTAAAAGTGTTTGGGAATACCTCGAAACCGCCGCATCCCCCGAACGTATCGCCAAAGGGCAAGCTTTTTTACACGATTACGCGCCGCTATTAAGCCGTATCCACGCGCAATACGGCGTACAACCCGAATACCTGTTAGCGGTCTGGGGGCTGGAAAGCAATTTTGGCAACCATACCGGGCGTTATAGCATTGTGCGTTCACTGGCAACGCTGGCGTATGCAGGGGAACCAGCCCGCCGTGAATTCTGGCAGGCACAACTCATTTCAGCCCTACGCATTATGCAAAATGGCGATATGCCACCCATTTCCATGCAGGGTTCATGGGCAGGTGCTATCGGACACACGCAATTTATCCCCACGACGTTTGAAACCTACGCAGTGGATTTTGACGGCGATGGCAAGCGCGATTTGGTGAACAGCATTCCCGATGCCTTGGCGTCCACCGCGAATTATCTGGCAAATTCTGGTTGGGAACGCGATCAGCCGTGGGGCTTTGAAGTGCGTTTGCCAGCGAGTTTCGACTGGTCGCAAGCGGATATGGATTTCTGGTTGCCGCTGAATATCTGGGGCAAGATTGCGGGCGTGACGGCTGTTCATGGGCAGGTATTGGATAGTAGCACTAGCAATGCCTTTGTGTTGTTACCTGCGGGGCATCGAGGTCCGGCGTTTTTGGCATTACGCAATTTCGATGCCATTCTCAAGTACAACAATGCGCAGAATTACGCTCTCGCCGTCGGTTATTTGGGGGATCGTATTCAAGGCAAGCCGCCATTATCGGCAACTTGGCCGACCGAAGAATTACCATTGAGCCATGCTCAGAAATCCGAATTGCAGTCCTTGCTGACGGTGGCGGGTTATAGCACCGAGGGGGTAGATGGCAAATTGGGACCAAATACCCGTTCCGCGTTACGGCGCTGGCAACAAGAGGCGGGGTTTCCAGCGGATGGTTATGCTACCTTGCAACAGTTAGAGGTGTTACGCCAGCGCGTTGCCGCCTCAACTCCCCGCTAAGCGCACCGCCAACATATGTTCACACGGCCCTTGATTCAATTTGTTCTGAATATAAAAGTGGCAAGAACACTTTGCTTCCACCAAGCGCATATCCGCATCCAACGTGATTTCTGGCTGGTAAGTGCGTGCATTGTCGATCACTTCACCGCGCACTAATTGCCGTCCATCCTGTTGCGCTTCCCGCGCCACTACTGTCACCAAGCCCGCCTTACGGAAATTATCTGCTTTGGCTTCACGTTCATTGCTGAAACGCAGCTTGTCCATTGGCAACGGGTCTTTGCTGAGTTCGCGGATACGGTACACATCCTTATCCATGTCATACAACACGCGCCCGTATTGCGAATAAATCCCCAGCGCGGATTTCACCGTCAGTTCGTCTAATCCTAAACGCAATGCCAGCGATATAGCACTTTCCTGCCAAGTGCTTTGCAGCGCAGTAAACACGCGCTCGGCGGTAACGCTATCGACTTCGCCACGTGGAGCCATCAGGTCGAAATTGCCCATGCGCGAAAAGTCATTGGCACTCCAACCCGATAAACCCAAGGTGAAGGTCATGTGTTCCATTTCCGCCACCCAAAAACTCGGCAAACCCGAACCCAGCAAACTCACACGGAAATGCTTCACAATCGGCAGCAAACGTTCCAGTATGAATAAACGCCGCCGTCCCCAAATACGCACTTCCTGCGCTGTATTGCCGCTGTAAATACTGCGCGGACAGGTCAAGGTTTCGCCCCACGGATCAAACTTCACCTGAATCGGCTGATCAGGAGTCAGGCAAAACCGCAAGGAACGCGGCCCGGTTTTCTCTTTATGCCGCTTCAAAAACAGCAAGATATTGTACATATCCACCGGGTGCAGATTGAACGTCGTGAACGGCAAACTCATCGCCGAACTGACTTGCAGGAAACCGCGTACCCAACTGTCCGGCAGGTCGATTTTCTCTTCCTTGAAGTCGTCACTCAGGTCAGTTCTGACTTCAAAGCCCGATGGATCAATCACAAATTCGGTACGTTTGTAATCGCGGATTTTCTGGAATTCCTGATACAACTCGTGCGAATAGTCGATATTGGTCGTGCCGTAAGCGTGTTCGCGCACGTTATCGAACATCTCGTAACGGCAACTCAATTTGCCGTAGCTCGATTCGTCTTGCGAAAAGCATTCAAAGAACAGGCTGTCGGGGTGAACGGTGATCACCGGGTCGAGTACATACCACGCATCAATATCATTCTTGTACAAATACTGGAAATACTTGGAACGCGCAGTGTAGAACGGCGACAAAACGGCACTTTCAGCGTGTTGCACTTCGCGCATTTGCTGGCGTAATTCATCCAGTCGCGCTTTGATCTGCCCCTGTTTTGCCATTGCCTGCGCCAAGAATACCTCCTCTTGCGCTTTCAACCAAGCTTTGTAATCGGATTTGTCTTTGGGCTGGAAGCTCATATCCGACACCACCACCTGATGCAGCGCGGACATGGCTTCGCGGAACGGGATGTGTTGCCCCAAATCAGCGGCAAAAAACGTCGGGTTGCGCAACGCATCTGGCACGAACGCCATGCTGGTTTCATGGCTCGTATTCGAGACTTGCGAGTTACCGTTATATTTTCTGGAAAACTCCATCAGAAAGCCCTCACTGCGGGTGCGATCACACGCACCGGCGTTTGCTGGATGCCGTAGCGGTTCTGCAATTCAAACAAGGTTTTGATATACCGCGCTTTGTCGGCAATCACGCTGCTCAAGGATTGGTCGGTGAACAAGGTGGCGACCATGCGTGCCACTTGCTCATCCTTGCCGGATTCGCTGAACAGGAAGGCGATTACCCGATCTTTCACCAAACGCCCACGATTGACTTGCGACAGCACGGTATTGAAATAGCCTTGCAACTGAAGGATGGTGGCGGGCTTGCCACTGGCGTATTCCTGCAAGAAATTCGACACGAACAATTGCACGTTATTGGCGGGGTGTTGGCTCAGTTGCAGCAAATAGGTTTCGCCTTCGCCCTGTTGGAAGCCGCGCAATACCAGTTCGCGCCCGAATTGCTGCACATCGTGGTAAACCTGATCACAGACCGCTACCACGCGCTCGCTTGTCCAAAAGTCCGTGTCAAACTGGCTAAACAATTGGATGGCTTGGGCACGGGTATCGTCCCAACGGTTATCCAGAATCCGCACCGCTTCGGCGAATTGCTCCGTCACCCGTGCAGGATCGGCGTGCAAGGCTGCCATTGCCCACGCACGTACTTGCAAAGTGGGGATTTTGGTCAACATCGCCAACTGCTTGATTGAAAACGCGCCGGGAGGGTGTGCGAGTAAGATCATTGCGCCCGCTCGTTCCGCTAATTTGCTTTTCGCGGTCAGCAATCGCCACAGCAAGTTCTGGTCAATCTCGGCATGTATCGGCGCTACCGCTTGCACAATCGCCAGCATGTCATCGCTGTAACCCTCCACAGGTTCGGCTTTGAACAATACGGGAAGGATATGCGCGAAAATGTCCTTCTGAAAGTCAGCATCCTTGACCGACAACACCGCCAGCCTTGCACCACGGCGCAATGCAGCATTCTCATCCGTCAGCGCATTGAACAGCAGCACGCGGTACTGGCGTTTTTCCGTATCGCTCAGCTTGCCAATCAGGGCAATGCCCAAGGCTTGCAGTGCAGGTTCTGGGCGAGCCAATAACAGCGGCAACAACGTATGGTTGTTGGGCATGGCGTACACGTAATTTTTGGTAAATAACTGCACATCGTCGTGGGGCGAGAGCAGCAAGTTCAGCAATAAATCTGGGTGTTTGGCAAAATGTTCGGGTGTCAGATTCGCCAAACCGTGATGGCGAATGGCGGCAAATTGCGCGTTTAACAATGCGAAAACCACATCGGTTTGCTGCAAGTTATCCCGTAAGTGTTCCAATGCCAGCAACGCGGTATTTTCGTAAGGGCGCACCACCAGTTCCAGCCACGTCGCTTGCGCTTGTTCCTGCAAAAACGCGGTTTGCGGCTGGATACGGCGCAGCGCGAAATCGTTCACCATCGCTGCCTTGCAATGGCGCAGGATGTAGAGCAAATCTTGCCCCGCATACGCCCACAAAGTGGCAAATGCTTCCGGCTGATTAGCTTCGTTCTGGCGATTTTCCTGCAAGTACCACGCGCCCGTGTAGTTTTGCTCGTAGCGTTGGCTGTGGCGGTGCAGGATGAAATTCATTGCCACCAAGTCGGGGAAATGGATCAGTTGTTTTTTCGGAGTACGTTGTGCAATGGGTGACGCATCATCCGCCAATACCAGAATTTCCCGCGCCAGTTGCAAATAATTATTGGGCGAAAATTTGCCGAGATTGCGCAAATGGCGTGCAGTACGGCGACGCAAATACTGTTTACTTTGTTTGGTGAAACTGGGGTTTTCGTCACGCCAAGCATAGCGTTTACCCTCATCCGGGGTGGTTTCCAGCCGATGATTCAAGATTGCCAGTGCGGGGTGATCATCCAAAAACTCTGCCATTTTGTAGAGCTTGCGGAAGGAGGCGGTAAACGATTGGTTGACGGGCGCGTTTTGGATGGCGGTGAATGCCAAAGCGCGTTTGTCCGGCTGGATGCTGGCAAGTGCGTACAAACCCACCACATGGTTGCTGTAATGCGCTAGCAATTGCTCTTTAGGTTGCAGGGCTTCGGCGCGTAAATCAGCAAAACGGTCTTGGAACAAGCAGCGCACATGGTAGGTCAACGCAGTGTCGTATTTGCTGCGGATGCTGGCATCAACATCGTTTTGGTAGCCGTAAAACCAGCGGTCAACGCTGATCTTGCGCACCACGCGGTTGACCACATCGTGATACGCATTGTGGCTGTGCAAGATGGCGTAGCAGTGCTGCAAGCGTTCGGCGGAGACTTCTTGCTGGCGTTTGCTGTGCAACTCGTAGTAGTTGATCACCCGTTGCCACAAGCTACTGATATTTTTGACTTTGCCCGTGGCTTTCAGCGCGTTTTGCAGGTTGCGTTTGGTTTCGCCCCACAAGTATTGCACGTTGCCTTCGGTAGCGCGGTCAATGCTCCAGGTATCGTTTGCCAGCACGGTTTGCAGATTCATGCCTGCCAGCAGTTGCGTATACAGGTCGAAATCGGCTTGGTATTCGTGCTGTTTCTGATCCAGCAGCGCGTTATAGTGGTAGCGCAATACATCCATAATCGCAGGTTCGAGTTCCGGCGCGGCGGCTTTGCCTGCTTGAATAATCGCGTAACTGGCGGCATCGACGCGCAAAGCGATGAAATCCTGATCGGCATCGGCTAACACGGTTTGGCTTAAGGCTTGTTCGACAGCGGCGTTTAGCCCGTGCCAATGCAGCACTTGCTGGATGTAGGCGCGGTCTTCAGTGTTCAAGCGCTCAAACGACATGGCGGCGTAATGGTCGAAGGCTTGGATGGCTTCAATCGCTTGCACCGCGTCCAGCGTTTGGTCAAATTCGGGCAAACAGTTTTCGGGGGGTTGCCCGACGTGCAGGCTGGCGAATTGGTACAAATGCGCGGGGATTTTGTCTTGAAGCTGCTGCAATAGCGGTAATGCAGCAGGGTCTTTGCTGCGTCCGGCTGCCCATGCGATGCTGTAATACGTCATCGCGTCGTCTTTGGCTTTGGCAGGCAAGTTGGCGAGCAAGGCTTGCAGGGCGGGAACGAGTTCGGGGACGCGCAATTCGCCCGCTTTCCACACGCTGCGGCTCAGGCTGTAGCCGTCGATTAGCCCTGCGCTGTCGGCTTTGCCGCCTTCGGCAAATTGGTATAAACGTGCAAGAATTTGCTGGTCGCGGTTTTGGGCTTTTTTGCCTTTGCGCGGTGCGGCTGCGGGTTGTGCTGCGGCACTTGCGCCAATGGTTTCCCCCGTCACGGGGTCGTAGCCCATCAGCACCTGGTAGCCTTTGTTCATTTTGCTGACCAGCAGGCTGTCGGCGACTTTTTTCGCTTTGGCAGAATCGACGGGAGTGGCGGTTTTGCTGCCTTCGGTGAGCGGTTTGCCGGAACGTCCGTAGCGGAAATTGACTAACTGGTTGCCTTCCGATACTTCCACGATGTCTACTTCGTACACTTTGTCAGACGTGCCGTCCTGAAAGCGTAGGGTGGTACGGCGAATCAGGTTCATGATTTACCTCTCAACAGGGACATTAGCGTGGAGACCAGGCCTTGCGGCCGGGCGGGTGTGGTGGGCGGTGTGGCAGGGATGGTTTCGGACGCAGTATCCACGGTTTCGAGTACTGACAGACCGAGCGCGGTTTGCACTTGCGGCAATACATCGCGGTGTTGGATGGTGTCTTCCAACGTCGGTTGCGGCTTGACGGGGGCAACGCGCATCGTCTCCAACGGCAATTGACCTTGCGCGGCACGTTCGCGGAATTGCGTGTTGGTGAATTTCATCGCCACGTCGGGCTTGCCGTGTTTTTGCTGGATCGCGGCAATCTGTTGCAGAAATTTGCTGCCTTTTTCCGGGTTCACCATGCGCACGTAATGCGCGTAGCTTTTGATGTTTGCCAGCAGGTTGTAACCGTTGCCCCAGCTTTTGCTTGCATAGCCGTCTTTGTCGATTTGGAACAGCAGGGCACGGAATTGTTTGAGCTTTTTATTATCCAGCGACAGGTGTTGGTTGACCGTGATCCCCGTGACTTCCTGCTTGCTGCCCTGTTTCATAATGCGGGTTTTGTCAGGGTGGACGTTGAAACCTTCCGCTGTCACCGTGGCTTTTGCACCGTACAACAGGGCAGGAATAGCGGTGATATCCGTGCCGGAAAAGGTCAAATCGTCAGCGTAACGGGTGTAGGCAAAACCGTGTTTGGTCGCCAAGCCTTGCAAGCGTTTATCCAACGTGCGGCAAATCACGTTACTTAAGGCGGGGCTGGTGGGTGCGCCTTGCGGTAAGCGTCGGCTTGTACTGTTGAGGTAATAACGTTGCCCGTCCATTTCCACGGTTTGCGTGTCGGCTTCGGAACACAACAGCGCGAGCAGGGACGCGACTTCGTGGTTGTAGCCCAGTTGCGCGAACGTGCCTTTGATGCGCGGGTAGGTGACGGTGGGGAAAAAGTCTTTCAGATCCATATTGATCACGACTTTTTGCGCCAAATGCGGCTTGGCATTGCTGACAATGCTGCGCCCTTTCACGAAACCGTGCGCTTGGTCGGTGATTTCTAGCGGTTGCAAGATATTATCCAGCACCCAGTATTGCAGGCGTTTCAAACGCGGCATCGGTGCAGAAATCAAACGTGTGCCGCCGGATTTTTTCTGCATCGCAAAATTCTGGTAGTGGCACACCCGCGACACTTGATTGCTGTAGGTTAAAAAGCGCAATTCGTTGAGGGTAATGCCCATGCCTGCGGCGAGTTCAGCGGCAATGGAATAGACGGGCAAGCCAAGACTGTTGAGGCGTTCTGCGTCGGATACATCAGCGGCGGCGGAGGGTTTGAATCCGGCAGCATCACCGAGGTAATGAATGTGGTTTTGCTGCTTTTCGTGCCATGCCTGTGCGCGTTGGTAACGCTCGACTTCACGTTTAACTTTGGTATCAATACGTTGCTGACGCGCCGCTGCCATGCGTTCTTGGTGAATGGCTTTAAGTGCGGCTTTGGGGTCAGTGATTTGCGAGGATAAGGCATTGATTTGGCGTTGCAAGTCGCCACGGCGTTTGATTAGGGATTCTGCCAGCGTTGGCTGTGCGTCTTCCTTCCAGTAGCCCAAGCGTTGCATCTCGCTGAGGATGTATTCATCCTTGGAGGTTTCTTTAATCTTGTCGTAGAGTTGCTGGCGGGTGAGTTGGCTCATGCAAATCCCTGATTTTCTATTATTTTTAATGAAATAGCCGACACGAAGTCGGCTATTGGGCAGTAAATACCTTCGTTCATCCAGAAGATCAGCTTGCTACACTCGATGCGGGGACGACTACTAGTGCGATATTGGTTTCCTAGAAACGCAATGCAATTCGCACTAGTAGTCAGTCCCCGCCCTAGTAAAGAGCAAGCTGATGTTGCTTTGACAGGCTCTTTGCGCGAACAGCGATCCACTGTTCAAGTTGCAAGGGTTCATTTACTGTGAGGTCAATTTAATAAGATTTTATTATTTCGTCAAATTTTATTGGATAAAAGGGCATTGCGCATATCCCTGACGTTTTGTTCTGCCTCGTGCTGGAGTGCGCTGGATAATTCGGGGTTTTCTGCCAGCCATGCTTCCGGCCATTGGATTTTATCGGCGGTGAAGCGCATGGGGTCGGATGCCGCAGGTGTTAAGGCATCCTCTGCAAACAGGTCAAAAATGCCATTGTCGAAGGGTAAACCACTCGCGGCTTTGCGCAAAGCAAAGCGTTCGCGCACGCCATTCGCAGCATTGACTAACGAGCGGTGGTAGCAGTAGGGATTATTGCCACGCCGGTTAAAGAATACGTGTGCAGTCCAGTTACACGCGCCCCGGCACAATTCGGCGAAATCACAGGTTTTGCAAAAGCCCCACAAGTGATCCGTGGCGGCAGGTGTTCCGGCACTGAGGTTGAAGGTGAGTTCATCGTGTTCGGTGAGGATAGTCGCCAGTGAAGCCTCGCGGATAGTTCCGCCGGAATAAGCAGCGGTCGGCAGCGACGGGCAGCCTTTGATTGTGCCATCCGCTTCAATGCCAATAGTGCGCAAGCCTGCAAAACAACCTTGCCAGAATGACCACTCGGTAGGTTTGCCAAAGCCCCGTAACATGCGGTCATAAGGACCGTAATAGCCGTAATTATTGCCGGGTTGCACGTAAAAACCTTGCGGATAGCCACGTTTGGCGAGGTTTGCCAGCAGGGGGTGGAACAATAGCAATTCATCGGGTTGTAATAGGATGTCGGCATTATCCGTTGCGTTACCCATCGGCACAGTCATTTGGATTTGCCATGCCTTTGCCCCGGCATCCACCAAGGCTTGAAACAATAGCGGGAATTCGGGGGCAGAGTGGCGGTTAACCTGTGTGTTTGCACCAAACGGGATGCCTGCCTTATGTAAATGCCCCATCGTTTCAAAGGCGTATTTCCATGAACCGATTTTGCCACGCAAACGGTCGTGGGTGTGGCGCATTCCATCCACGGAGACGGATACCTGATTGATACCCGCTGCCTTCATGCGTTGTGCGGTGGTTAAATTGATGCCATAACCACCCGTAGTCATGGAGCAAATCATGCCGCATTTGACGATTTCAGCCGCAATTTCCAACCAATCGCTGCGTAAGAACGCTTCGCCACCAATCAGCGTGACTTCGGTAATGCCGACATCCGCCATTTGATGCACCAAATCCAGTGCTTCAGCGGTGGATAGCTCATTGACCCGTGCATCACCCGCCCGCGACCCGCAGTGACTACAGGCGAGGTTACATTTCAGGGTAATCTCCCAGACGGCGTAACAACTGCGTTCGCCGGGAGTATAGGTGGCGGTGGTTTGGGTATCGGTCATGATTTGTATTGTTTATCTGGTGGAATGATCACGCCGTAGACGGGCTGCACCACAGGTGGTTCAGGTTCACTCGGCGGAATGATCACACCGTAGACAGGTTGTACCACAGGCGGTGTTGGTGTCGGATTGGGTGGAATAATCACGCCGTACACCGGTTGTACCGTCGGTGGTGTGGGTTCTTTGTTAAATTGTGCTAGCAAGCGTTGGATCAGATTCATAATGTTCTGAAGCAGATCGTTGGAGCGCTTATTGCCTGATGGCGCGTGTGGCGGGTTTTTTGTCCCGTTGGAAAAATTGTCTAGGTGTTCGGCGGCATTGCGTACCTGTTGGTTTTGATTGCCGCCACTTCTGGGGAGTACCGGCGCGGTGTTGGGTTTGTTGCGGCTCTGAATGTCCATATCAAAGAATCTCCATGATGTTCGTGGTTAAGTGGAGATTTTTAGGCTGGATGCGGCTGTGGTTTCTAGGTTATTCAGATTGGCGGTTGTGAAAACGAGATTAGCTTTGCATACTGGTGAATAGCGTTGTAGAGACGCAAGATTTTGCGCCTCTACCTTTGTGGTCGGTTACTAGGATTACTGCGCGAACGCTTGTTTCGCCGCCCGCACCGCGACACCGCTATTAATCTGCGCATTCATCCCTGACAGCACTGCATCCAACGCGCCCAAACAATTCAGCACGTTCTTCTCGTTGCTGGCAAAACCCATCAAGCCAATGCGCCAGATTTTACCTGCTAATGCGCCCAAACCTGCGCCGATTTCGAGGCTGTAATCGTTGAGCAATGCGCTACGCACCGCCGCTTCATCCACGCCTTCAGGCAATGTGACAGAGTTCAGTTGTGGCAAGCGGTACGCCTCATCCACCACGAAACGCAAGCCCATTGCTTCGATACCGGCTTTCAATGCTTGGTGGTTACGTGCATGACGCGCCCATGAGTTTTCCAAGCCTTCCTCTTGCAACATCACCAGTGATTCGTGCAGCGCGTACAGCGTGTTGACCGCAGCGGTGTGGTGGTAAGCGCGTTTGCCCGCGCCACCCCAGTAAGCCATAACCAGACTCAAATCCATGAACCAGCTTTGCACGGGCGTTTTGCGGTTTTTAATACGTTCTACGGCACGTTCGCTGAAGCTCACGGGGGAAATGCCGGGGACGCATGACAAGCATTTTTGCGTGCCGGAATAGATCGCGTCGATTTCCCACTCGTCCACTTTCAGCGGCGTACCTGCTAATGAAGTCACCGCGTCCACGATGGTCAAGCAACCGTAATCGTGTGCCAGTTTCACCAGTGTTTGTGCGTCGGATTGCGCACCCGTGGAGGTTTCGGCGTGAACAAACGCCACCACTTTGGTATCAGGATTAGCTTTCAACGCGGCTTCGACTTTGTTCGGGTCAACCGGCTTGCCCCAGTCGTCCATCACCATAATGGCAGTACCGCCGCAACGCTCGACGTTTTCTTTCATGCGCCCACCGAATACCCCGTTTTGGCAGACGATGACCTTATCACCCGGCTCGACCAGATTCACAAAGCAGGTTTCCATGCCCGCCGAACCGGGCGCGGAGACCGCCATTGTCAGCTCGTTTTTGGTTTGGAAAGCGTATTGCAGCATCGCTTTCACTTCGTCCATCATGCCGACGAATACGGGGTCAAGGTGTCCCAAAGTGGGACGTGCCATTGCGCTTAATACACGCGGGCTAACGTCGGAAGGGCCAGGCCCCATGAGGGTACGAACGGGTGGGTGGAAAGATTTCACTGTCATGCGTCAACATTCTCTACTAAAAAGGGTTGGATAAAACCGTGATCATACTATGGAATAATAACAGGGCAAATGTAGGGTAATCGCTTGGGTGTGGGGCAACGGCGAAGCCGCATAAGAAGAGCATCAGGCGGAAATAGGAGTAGGGTGCATCAGCATGTTGATTTATGACATAAACCATCCTGCGGTCTTGGCGATTACCAAGAGCTCGCAGGATTGGCTAAAACCTAAAAGGCTTAATTACAAACCGAAATCGTCCGCTGGAACACCCAAATCACGGCAAATTTCGCGCACGACTTGCTTTTCCTTGTCATCAAACGAGCCATCAGCGCTGCCGATCGCCATGCAAACCCGCACCATTAAACGGGCAGCTTCGGGTTTGCTACGCAGCTTACCGATCATTTTCAAGGCTTCGGCTTTACCGATTTCATTATCAAACTCAAAGTTTTCGGTCACTTTGTTGAAAACGGCAATCACGTCTTTGGCGTCAAAGACTTTTAACTCATCCGATTGTTGGATGAATTTCATCATCTTTTGCTTTTCGGATGAATCAATACTGCCATCCGCCGCTGCGACTAAACCGCAACCGGCAACACAGGCTTCCATGAATTCGCGGTTTTTAAATTTACCGACTTCAGTCGCCAATTTAGCGCGGGCTTCCCCGGCTTTTTGTTTCAATGTATCAAAAAATGACATAGATAATCTCCTTAATAATTACAGCATTATGCTAATAATTTCTTTTTGTGATTCAACGAAGAAATAATCGAAAGCCCAATAAAGGCAACACCGATCAAACCTGTAATAATTTCTGGGGTATGGAATTGAATACTAAACAGCATAATCACTGCCAATGCACCAATCGCGTAATGTGCGCCATGTTCCAAGAAAATATATTCATCCAATGTGCCTTTATGCACTAAATAAACGGTCATGGAACGCACAAATATCGCACCGATTGCCAAACCCAACATAATAATAACCACGTCATTGGTAATCGCAAATGCACCGATGACACCATCAAATGAGAATGAAGCGTCTAACACTTCCAAATACAGAAAACCCGCCAAACCATTACGTTTTACTGTTGTGACTACTGCGTCACCTTCTGCTTCATTTTCAAAGAACACATCCAGACTGCTTACCGCAATGTAAAGCACCACCCCAGCCAAACCGGCGATCAGAATGGTCAAACGCTTCTCATCAGAAATCGGCATGAATTCTTGCAACGCAAACAGCACTACCAAAGCGATCAACACATTAATGACTTCAAGTTTGCCTAAAGCTCCCATTTTTTCTTCAAAAGCACCGAGCCAATGGACTTCCTTTTCATGGTCAAACATGAAGCTCAGAAACACCAGCAGCAAGAACATGCCACCGAAAGCCGCGATACCCGCATGACTTTCATGCAAGTGACGTGAATATTCATCAGGATTATTCAGTGCCATATCAATGACTTCAAAGCTGCCTAGCCCGGTTGCCACTGCCACTATCACAATAGGGAAGACTAAACGCATCCCAAATACCGCAATAAAAATTCCCACCGTTAAAAACAATTGCTGCCACTTCTCATCCATTTCTTTGAGGACAGAGGCGTTAACAACCGCATTATCAAATGATAGGCTAATTTCCAGAATGCCTAAAACCAGTATCAAAAAAATAGCAGTCAGAATTCCCATTGAACTCGATGCGCCCCACCAAACGGCAAGCGCAACACACACGGCAGTGAACCATAATGAAAATTTGAAATGTGCGAGCATAAAGGTCGATTGCTTCTCTAAGGGACATACGAAAACAGGCATCTCAAACCAAGATGCCTGTCGACATGTGTATATATGTGGTCACCACATAACACGGAATTTAGCCAAGATTAACGCCCATCGAAGATGCCATCGGGCCTAAACCACCGGCAAAACCTTGACCCACTGCCTTAAATTTCCACTCAGCGTTATGGCGATAGATTTCACCAAACAGCATTGCGGTTTCCACGCTGGCATCTTCCGACAGGTCATAGCGAGCAATTTCTTTGCCATCAGCTTGATTCACCAATCGGATGTACGCATTGCTGACTTGACCAAAATTTTGCTTGCGTGCCTCAGCGTCATGAATGGTGACAGAGAACACCAGTTTCTTCGCCGTTTCAGCCAAACCTGCCAAGTTCACATTGACTTGTTCATCATCGCCATCCCCAGCACCTGTCTTATTATCACCCATGTGCTCAACATTTCCACAAGCCGATTTTTTATTGTTGTAGAAAATGAAGGAATCGTCCGACAATACCTTACCGTTTTCACCCAACATAAACACCGATGCATCCAAGTCGAAATCGGCACCATCAGTAGCACGCGTATCCCAACCCAACCCCACGGTGACAGCGGTTAAACCCGGTGCTTCTTTAGTTAAAGAAACGTTGCCACCTTTTTGTAAACTGACTGCCATTTTGTACTCCTTAAATCATTATTAACATGTAAACATTTAACCGGAAAACCACTGAAAGCTTCTCGGTTATTTAGCGCCTGACCGCCAATTTAAACCCCAACGGTAGGCTTGATCCATCTCCTGATGCCCACGGAAATAACGCACTTCACGATTCACCTGTAATGCACCATTGATGTTTTCCAGCAAGACGACTGCACACATGCCCAGTGAGTTGCTGCCCTCGGTCAAACGAATTTCCAAGGGGGGTTCATTCGGCACGTAGATCGTAATCACACCATCGGTTTGTGCCCAGTTCGGTGCACCTTGGTAGATAAAGGCATACACCAGAATCCGCTTAAAGGTTTGCCACTGTTGCCCATTAATGTGCAGCCATTCGCCTTCCGAAATCGCGCCCGTGCGATCATCACCTTTTAACTCGATAAACGGGTCGCTGCGGAATGCACCAAAGCGATTGCCGAGGGCTTGAATCGCACTGATTGTGCCGTCACGCTGTTCGTACAAACAGCCAACATCCAAATCCACCTGACCATTGCCACCGCCGCCGAATATACCACCCAAAAAGCCACCGCTTTTGGCGGCTGGCTGGTTGTCACGATTCCAGTTCAGATTGATGCGGATTTCACCGAAGCCTTCGGTTTTCTTTTCCAAACTGACGCGCGGCTTGGTTTTGTCCAGTGTCACTTTGCTTAAGGAAACAGGCTTTTTCGCGGGGCTAGGTGGCTGCGGTACGGGTGGTGCTGCCGCTGGTGTGGGGTCACTGATTTCCACCCCGAAATGTTCCGCCAACGGTTTTAAACCACCCGCAAAACCTTGCCCAACTGCACGGAATTTCCACTGCCCTTGGCGTAGGTACAATTCGCCCAGAATAAGCGCGGATTCGACCATACCCTTGGCGGGCAAGGTAGCTTGCAATACCGCTTGCCCAGCCGCGTTTTTTACGGTGACTTGCAAACTGGTAAATGCGCCGAAATTGGTGCGGTTTTCGTGAATGGTGGCGGTGAACGCGACTTTTTCAGTGCCTGCCAACAGATTCGGCAAATCCACATTAAATTCAGCACGACCGACACTGTTGCCGACAAACGCGACACTGCCATTGCCGGGGCGCGGTTGCCCATAAAATACCATGTCATCATCGCCGCGTACTTTGCCGTTAGCCGTCAGGGCGAAGGCGGAAATATCCACCTCAGCACCACTGACTTGCGCAGGCGATAGCAGGACTTCAACGTGCAGTTTTTCACGCGGTACGGGGTAATTCGCCCCAGCCACCAGTTGGGTCACTGACATCGCGTTACTCCTAGAGTGCCGCCAATACCGCAGGCATCATGTCGTTGGCAACAGCACCCGCTGTTGGCGTACCGACCGCTTTCATTTCCCAACCGGCACCGTTACGGCTCACAATCGCCATGACCACACCCGTGTGTGCGCCTTTGTCGGACAGGTTGAATTTCGCCATTTCGGTGTTGTTGCTGTCGTCCACTAAACGGCAGAATGCACCGCCGACTTCGTTGAAGGTTTGCCCACGGAATGAGCAGACAGTGAACGCTAGATGCGCCACATTCCCCGGTAAACGGGTCAAATCGACGAAAATCACTTCATCATCGCCCGAACCTTCGCCAGTCAGATTGTCGCCAGAATGGCTGATTGAACCGTCACGGCTTTGCAGTTGACGGAACCACACCACATCCAGCAAGTTCTTTTGTGCATCCAGCAACAAGCAGGAAGCGTCCAAGTCGATGTCTGCTGCCGCACCGCCGCCAAACATGCTACCGAAGAAACCGCTTTTTTTCGGTGCTTCTGCCGGATCCCAGCCCAAGCCCATGCGTACTTTACCCAAGCCACCGCCGCCGGTTTTTTCCAGCGAAATGCGTTGACCTTTGCTTAAACTTACAGCCATGAGAATCTCCATCCTTTTGTATTGTTGAGTGACAACATCTTAGAGAGTCGCTCAAAGGCAAGCAACACTCACCCAGAATTGTCAGGTTATTTCAGACTAACCACGTCCACCCGCGCCGTATCCGTCACCAATAACCACGCACTCAGGTTGCTCAGAGCCGCCACGCTAGGCAATTGCAAGTACTCTTCCACTTGCTGAATCCCCTTTTGTTTTTGCGCGTCCCAGCCCGCCTGCTTGTCGCCTTTCTTGCAGTATTTCAGCTCAATCAGGTGTTGGTAGTTGACCTTGTACGGGCTGCGCTCCAGCAACAGGATGTCGGGATATTTTTTGTCCATTTCGCGTTCGCTGAGGATGAAATACGCGGGAGATTGGTAGAGCAGTGCCAGTAAAATAGTTTTAATGTGTTCTTCATCCAAATACAGCGCATCGCGGTTGGAAAGCAATTGCAAGACCCGCTCCAATTCCGTCACCAAGGGCTGGATGTCGCTGTGCAAGGCTAGCTTTTCCACAGCCAGTAATAAGGTACGGTCAGAAATGGTGATCTGATTGCGCCGCTCGATCTCCACCTTGAAATACTGGAAATACAACTCGCGAATGACGTGGTTGGGGATGACGAACACCTCACCTGCCAAGGATTTGCGTTCTAGGGTGATAAAACCCATGTACGCCAGTAGGCTGATGAAATCGTTGCGGTCAAAACCCTTGTCGAATTCAAATTTGCGCCGCTGGGTGGCTTGTACTTCCCCCACATTCAACAATTCATCCAATACAGCAAAATTCTCGTCGCGGTTGCCAATGATAAATAGCCCCATGATCTTGCCGTAATCCGAGGCGATGTTTTCGTCCAGCATCGGTTCGGGGTATTCACAGGTATCACGGTCAAAGTTTTTCACGAAATACAGCAGCATATTGGCGTTATAGACGCTGGCTTCGGCTTTAAGGTTGAAGCGGTAGCCGTTGTACCAGCGGCGCGTATCCGCCAACAGTTGCGGCAAGGGCAATTGGCAAGCATCTGCCAACGGTTGCAACAGGGGTACGATCTCCGCTTCGGTAAAACCGATGGCCTCGTTGAAATCTTTGTGCAGGGACAGGTTTACCCCGATATTGAAACCACTGGTCATGCTGTCGAGCATAATGGGGGTGACACCCGTGACAAACAGCCGGTCGAGTGTGCCACGCTGCGTGGCGGTTTTCAGCACTTCGTAAAAACTGCGCACAAACCCGCCCTTGCCAACGACTTGTTGGAATAGCTTTAAATCAGCGGCGAGGATGCTGTTGGCAAAATGGTCGTATTCGTCGATGAGGAGCAGGAATTTATGGTTGCCTAGTAATTCGACAAACTGCTGCATTTTATCCGCCGGGGAACCCTTTTCACGAATGGCATCGTGATAACTGTCTGGGTAGTGGTAACGACGCAGGAAGGTTTGCAGGTGCATTTCCAGCTTACTGGTGAAACGCTGCAAAATCGCATCATGCCCGTTGTCGGTGTCAATGCCGCTGAAATCCATGAACAGTACTGGATAGGTATTGTGGTAGGGAGTGGGGTGTTGCCCGATGTACAGCTTGCCGAATAGGGTATCGAATTCATCGCGGTATGCCACATCGTAATAATATTCCAGCATCGACAGGAACAAGCTTTTGCCGAAACGGCGTGGGCGCATCAGGAACAGGTACTTGCCGCTGTTTTCCAGTGTAGGGATGTAAGCTGTTTTATCAATGTAAATATAGTTATCCGTGATCACGGTTTTAAAGTTGCTTTCGCCGTAGGGGATTTTTTGGCTCATGGTGCGCTTGCCTCAATTGCGATAGGAGCAGTGTATCATGAAACCGTTTCCACACCTTGCAACACCACCGGGTTACTGACTTCGCTGACCCGCAAACCGTAACGCAGCGGGGCAATGCTCAGGGGTTCCCCTTGCAAGCTTTGCAGAAAAACCTCTGCCAAATTCACTCCCGCCAAACACGCCATGCCAAAGCCACCGGAAGGACGCGGGTTGATTTCCAGCAAACGCGGCTCACCTGCCGCATTCGCCTTGAACTGAATATTGAACAAGCCATTTAAGCCATAATGCACGGTCAAACGTTCGACCATGCCTTGAATAGCCGCGTTATTGTCGATTTCCTGACCATAACCCGCTTGCGGATGCTTTTTGCGTTGAATCGCACACAGCAATTGCCCATCGCGCCCCGCACAATCCACACTCCATTCGTCACCGGGCAAATGTTCCATCACTAGCAATTCGGGAAAAGTCGGCGTGTGTACCATGCCAGCGCGTAATTCTGCCAGTGGGATTTCGTATTCCACACCCTCTAACAGATGCGTAATGCTGTCACGCTGTGTATCCAGAATGCGGAAGCCTAAGCCAAACACCGACTCGGCAGGTTTCACGCACAAAGCCGTATGTTGGCGTGAGAGTTCTGCTACCGCCTGATCAAACCCGTTGCTGTCTGTCACCGCGATACACGCCATTGTCAGTGCCACACTGGGCGGCAACGTGCGGTAAAACTCGCCTTTTTTGTGCAGTAACTTCAGCGTTTGCGGGGATGCCACCGCAATGACCTGCGTTCCCACTTGCGCAAAATCGGCGTGGTGACGCACCAGCAACACCGCTTCTTTTGCAGGCCAGAAATAATCAATGCGATGCCGTTGGCAAAAGCTCAAACACCAATCCAGATAAGCTGCCCCGACCAAACTGGGCGGTTCATGCATCGCTTCGTCTGCTGCTAATAAGGCGACTGCCGCTGGATTCGTGTGGGTGGCGATGACGGTGACACCCTTTCCCACACGGGCTTGGCGAAGGTTATTAAATACCGAGGTAATACTAGAAAATGTCTTATTGAACCAAATGCGCATGGTATGCCCTGTCTAAAAATTTTGATAATGATGGCAGATGCTAGTATGCCCGATCTGCGACAATAATTTCAGGTATTTTCAGCGATTCAGAGCATCCTAAAAATCTCGCACCCAGCCCTGTGGTTCATTT
>CAYNNA010000047.1:0-19565 GCA_964398375.1 uncultured Thiothrix sp. | reverse complement strand
TCAACCTAACTGAGACCCAATCAGATCAAGAGGGCAGTAGTTTTGACCTATTTGAATGAATTTATCCTCCCAGTACGGGTTTATTACGAAGACACCGATGCTGGTGGTGTGGTCTATCACGCCAATTACCTGCGTTTCATGGAACGCGCTCGCACCGAATGGCTGCGCACATTGGGCTTTGAACAAGACCAATTGGCACAAGAATTGGACATTGTTTTCGTCGTTGCCGGGCTGGAGATTGCGTACCGTAAACCCGCCCGTTTCAATGACGCCTTATTCATCAGCGCCAAAATCGACACGATTGGGCGTGCCTCACTGGTATTCAAGCAAGAAATTTGGCGGGAAGGCAGCAATAATTCGCGGGAACTCTTGACAACTGCCAGCGTCAAAGTAGTCTGTGTCAGCACGGGCAACTTTCGTTCAACGACAATTCCAACAGTAATCAGGGAACTCCTTCAGTGACAACAGATCTCTCCATCCTCAAGCTGATCATGGATGCCAGCTTGGTCGTCAAAATCGTCATGATCTTACTGGTATTAGCGTCGCTACTATCGTGGACATTGATCATGGTCAAATCCAGCACCATTAACAGCACCCAAAGCAGCGTTACCCAATTTGAAGAACGCTTCTGGAGTGGCGTTTCACTGAACTCCTTGTATGAAGAGTTGTCTCAGAAAACACAGCGGCGTGGGCTGGAGCGTATTTTTTACGACGGCTTTCACGAATACAAACGCGCCCTCAACGTAGACCCGACCTCACGGCTCTCGGTCACGGATTCGGTGCAGCGCTCCATGCGGGTTGCCGCCTCTAAAGAGGTCGATGATTTGGAAAGGAATTTAGCATTTCTAGCCACTGTCGGCTCGACCAGCCCGTATATAGGTCTGTTTGGCACAGTATGGGGAATCATGAACTCGTTTATTTCACTCGGACAAATGCAGCAAGCCACCTTAGGCGTGGTTGCCCCCGGCATTGCCGAAGCGCTAATTGCTACCGCCATTGGCTTGTTTGCGGCAATTCCGGCAGTCATTGCCTACAACCGCTTTAGTGACAAAATCGACCGTTTAGTGGTGAGTTATGACAATTTCCGTGAAGAATTTACCGCGCTGTTAGAGCGCCATGCCAACACACAAAGGAAACCGGCATGAGCAGCACCCGTCGCCACCGTAAAATCATGGCAGAAATGAACGTGGTTCCCTACATCGACGTCATGTTGGTGCTACTGGTTATCTTCATGGTCACAGCCCCCATTATGCAAACCGGCGTCACTGTCGATGCGCCCGATGCTCAGGCTGAACCGCTGGGTGCGAACAACCAGCAAGAACCCTTGACCATATCCGTTGATGCCAGTGGACGGTTATTTCTGGATGATGGCGCGGAAGTACCCGCTGCCAACGTCACCGCTTACGTGAGCAGCCAATTGGATGCCAAAGCCGAACGCCCCGTATACGTCAAAGCCGACAGCACGGTCGAATACCGGCATTTAATGAATGCAATGGTCGCCGTCCAACAAGCGGGGGCAAAAAAAATTGGCTTAATGGCTGACCCGGCACCGCCCGACCAACCGTAAGCAGATCTGAGAAGGGCTACACGATCATGTTTAACGAAATACGTAATAAACCACAAGCACTCTTCTGGGCCATTGTGCTGCACGTCCTGATCGTCGCGGTGTTATTGCTCAGCTTCCAATTCACTGACCGCCCGGAAACCACGGAAAGTACCGCCGTCGAAGTCACTCTGCCCGACGCACCACTTCCCCCAGAAGAAAAACCCAATACCAGCGAACCGGAGCGCACCGCATTAACAGCAACAGAAGACGTCTCCCCCACGAAACCCGAACCAGCCAAGGCTGATGCCGAAGCGGAAGCAAAAGCAAAAGCGGAAGCCGAGCAACAAGCCATTGCCGCTGCGGCAGCGGCGACTGCTGCGGCACAAGCCAAACAGCAAGCCGATGCGCAACGCAAAGCACTAGCAGAAACCAAAGCCAAAGAAGCGGCACGCGAAAAAGCAGAAGCTGATAAAGCTGCAAAAGCCAAAGAAGCGGCACGTCAGGAAGCGGCTGCCGAAGAACGCGCCAAAGCCGAAGCACGCCGCCGCGCAGAAGCCAGAGCGGAAGCTCGCCGCCAAGACCTAGCCGCTGAAAAAGAAGCCGAACGCAAACAAGCCAACGCTGCCAACAAAGCCAAGGCAGAAGCCGAGGCAAAAGCACTGGCAGAAAAGAAAGCCCGCGAAAAAGCCAAAGCAGAAGCGGCGGCTGAAGCAAAAGCAGCAGAAAAAGCCGAAGCGGCTGCCAAAGCCAAAGCCGAGGCAAAAGCAGAAGCGGCGGCTGAAGCAGAAGCAGCAGAAAAAGCCAAAACCGCCGCTGCGGAAAAAGCCGAAGCCGAAGCAGCAGCCAAAGCCAAGTCTGAAGCGCTTGCCCGTAAAAAAGCAGCAGCAGAAGAAGCGCAACTGGCTGCTGACCGTGAACGCTGGAAAGCTGCCGAAGCCAAACGCAAAGCGACTGAAGAAGACGCCCGCCGTGCCGCCGCAGCCGCAGCCGCTGGCCCTAGCAGCAGTGACTTAAGCGCTGCCCGTGCCGCATGGAAAGCCGCTGTCAACCGCAAAATCAAAGGCAACTGGAACAAACCCGGCGAACGCTTTGGCATGTCCGCCACTATTCGCCTAGGCATTAGCCCTTCGGGTGGTATCCGGCGTTTCACCTTGTCTTGTGATGGCAGCACCGCATTTTGCGAGTCGATAAAAGCAGCGGTACACCGTTCCGACCCATTTCCACGTCCCGAATACAAAGAACTTTACAACGATACTCACGTTATCACGATGGATTAACAGCAATGCACATGAAAACAACCTTACTCGCATCTGTCCTGCTCGTCACAGGACTTGGCTTACCCGTCACCCTAACGGCTGAAGAGTTACACTCGCGCATTGACATTGATGCCACTGCCGGTGAAACCAGCATCATTGTGACGCCGTTCAGCCCGCTATCCAAAGTCGTCGAAGCCGACCTGCAACGCAGTGGGCGTTTCGCGCTGATGGATCCGGCACGGGCAGGCGGTAATTTCTCCCCCGACGCTTTGCGTGCGACTGGAGCAGAATACGCCCTGGTCGGCAGTCATAGCGGTGATATGAATCTCCAACTGGTCAATCTGCGCAGTGGTCAAGTGGTCGGTGCTTTCCGCATTCCCCCGCACCCGAATGAACGCCGCATGGCACACAAAGCCGCCGATTTAGTGTTTGAAAAGCTCACCGGGGTAAAGGGCGCATTCGACACCCGTATTGCTTACGTTTCCGCCAGCGGACCTGCCAAAAATCAAACCTACCAGTTGATCGTATCGGATGCAGATGGTTTCAACCCCCGCACCATCGTGTCTTCGCGCAAGCCCGTCATGTCCCCCAGTTGGTCGCCGGATGGCAGGCAAGTGGCGTATGTTTCCTATGAAACCGGTCGCCCTGTCGTCTATGCACAAGATTTGGCATCCGGGAGCAAACGTACTATTTCCGATCCAAACCGCTCCAGCATTTCGCCGTCCTGGTCGCCGGATGGGCGTTCAATTGCTTACAGTGTTGCCGAACGCGGTAATTACAATATCGTGGTCAGCGGCGCGAACGGCGGTGGCGCACGTCAAATTACCAACACACGCGGCATTAACGCCGAGCCGCAATGGGCAGACAGCAATACCATCGTGTTCACGTCTGACCGCAGTGGACAACCGCAACTTTACAAAACCACTGCCAGTGGCGGCGGCGAAAGCCGCATGTCATTCAGCGGTGGCTACAATGCAGGGGCAAGCATTGCAGGCAACAGTGTCGCGATGGTAAAGCAAAGCGGCGGCACATCCAGCATCACCATTATGGATGCAGCCACCAAACAGGAACGTACCATTTCACGCGGAACCCAAGACGATTCCCCTGCCATCTCCCCTAATGGCATGATGGTGTTGTATGCGACGGATGCCGGTGGGCGTAATTCCCTAGCGGTCGCCAGTGACAATGGCAAAGCCCACCAAAGCCTGTATTCACAGGCGGGCGATGTACGCGACCCCGCATGGTCGCCCTACCTTGATTAATGAATAGCGAGACGAGTGTTATGAAAATGAAAGCATTGGTTTTTTCAGTCCTGATGGCTGCACTGAGCGTAACCGGTTGTCAACAAGTCCCGCCGAATGCTGGCGGCACTGCGGGCGGTGGTTACGGCACGGGTGGCACTGCGGGCGGTGGTTACGGTACTGGCGGCTACGGCACTGGCGGCTACGGTACGGGTGGTAATGGCTACGGCACTGGCACAGGTCAATACACCCCGGCAGAGCTGCGTAACCCCAACAGCATTCTGGCGCAACGGGTCATTTATTTCGACCTCGACCGTTCAGACATTAAGCCGGAATACATGAACATCCTCAATGCTCATGCTTCCTTGCTGACAGCCTACCCGAACCTGCGGGTGCGTTTGGAAGGTCATGCCGACGAACGCGGCTCACGTGATTACAACGTTGCCTTGTCTGAGCGCAGGGGTTATTCCGTACTCGATTACATGCAAGTCAAAGGCACTAGCAGCAACCAGATGGAAGTCATCGGTTATGGCGAAGAAGTCCCGGCAGTTTTCGGGCATAATGAAGCCGCGTGGAGCAAAAACCGCCGCGTCGAAATCAAATATGTCGGAGAATAATATGATGCAAAATCAGCTAAACCGCAGTGTCCTTGGCGCTGTGGTCGCTACCTTGCTGGCAGTTGCCCCTGTGGGGGCTGCACCGCTATCGGATGAGGCTGCGGTGCAATTACTGCAACGGGTCAATGAGTTGGAGCAGGAATTGCGCAACCTGCGCGGTGATAATGAAAAACTGCAAAACGAGTTGGACATTGTGCGGAAAAGTCAGGAAGACACGTTGCAACGTGTCGATGAGCGCATCGAGAAACTGCAAGACAAAACCTCGGACACTGCGGGCAACACCGAAGCTGCGCCAGACACCGTACCAAGCAAAGTTCTCGATAATGCCGATGTAGCCGCACTCAAAGCCAAAGACACGGTGATTGACACTGCCGACAAAGCCACCAAAACCGACCCTAACGGTTTCTACAGCTACGGCACTAACCGGTCTGATGACAAAAATAAACCGACTGATAACGGCATCACCGCAAGCAAACCCCCGCTGCCGCCATCAGAAGAGCGGGCAGTCTATGACAACGCCTTCAAAACCTTGCTGCAAGACCCTAAAGAAGCCGTGCCGGAATTCCGTGGCTTCCTCAAGGATTACCCCAAAAGCCCGCTGGCGGCGAGTGCCCAATATTGGGTAGGCGAAGCCTTGTATGCTGAAAAAGACTACAAAGGCGCAGTTGAAGAGTTTTTAGTGGTACTCAAGGAACACAAGGGCAGTGACAAAGCCCCCGATGCGGCACTCAAACTCGGCTACAGTTTCTACGAACTCAAAGACTGGGAAAAAGCCAGTAAAACGCTGCAAGACGTTATCAGCTTCTTCCCTGATAACGCCGAAACCCGCAAGCTGGCACAAGAACGGCTTGATAAAATGAAGGCTGAGGGGCATTAAGCCCCTCTTTTTTTAATCAGACTAACAGCTTCTCCTGCAAAATTGCGCATCTTTGCATATAGTTATCTGGCAAGGATGACTATTAAATAACAGCGGAGATACGCATGTTCGGCAAAAAAAGCCCCAAACCAACCCCTGAACTTGATCTTGCGCAGATATTACCCCCTGTGCCACTGAAAACGGCTGCCGCCCGGCGCTTTATGGAGTTTTGCCAACACGACTTCCAGAGCCATGCCCATGCAGATGGCTTTGACCCCAACGTGTATGCGGATGCGGTCAAACTGGTAGTTGACCGCCTCGAAGCCACCCGGCACACGGAGTAAGTCACATGATCATCACTGCCATTAACGCCGAAAACTTTCGCAAATACACCCATCTGCAACTGGAAAATTTACCCGAACGTGGTCTAATCGCCCTCACAGGCGGCAATGAATCCGGCAAAAGTAGCATTGGCGATGTCATACAGTTCGGTCTGTTCGGGCGCACCGAGCAAGTGAAACCCGAAGACGCCGCCAAACTGATTCACTGGGGAGCCAGCCAAACCAGCGTTGCCTTGCGCCTGCAACACCGGGGGCATGAATACCGGCTGATACGCTCGGTCGACACCGAGGGCAATGTTGCCGCCACCCTGTTTTCCACCGAAGAAGAAGTCACACTGGCAGATACCCCGGAAACCGTCGAGCGTCAAATCAAAGCGCTGTTCGGCTATTATTACGGCGCATTTTCCAAAGCCTTTTACTGGGGGCAACAAAGCAGCAATACCAAGGAAGGTGACAGCGACAACCTGCGTGCCATTGCCGGACTCAAAGAACACGCCACCCTCAGCAACCAACTGGAGCGCGAACAAGCGGAACGCCTCAACACCATCAAGGAAATGGAAGGTCGCAGCAAGCATACGCTGCGTTCCATCGACACCTTGCATATTGATGACACGCAACTGCCACGCCTCAACGCCATCGTCACCGATATAGAAGGGCGTCAGCAGCAACTGACCCTCATGGCGCAACGGCTCGACAAAGAATCACTCACCTATCCCAATAACCTGGAAGCTTTTCATGGGGTTGACCAACGCTCCCGCAAAATCGGGCGCTGGACTAAAGCCACGCTGGTCGTATTCCTGTTGGCGTTGTTAGTGGGCTTATTCTTCATGTTCACCCCTGAGTGGGGCAAAAGCGTACTGGGCAACCTTTCCGCTGCACTGCAAGACACACTGGGTCGGGGTGCAATCCGCCTAGCTTCGATTGCGGCATTGGTCGGCGCAGTACTGTTGGTTTACGGCTGGTATGTGGAGATGCGCCGCTTGCGTCCGCTACAAATCCAAGCGAATCATCTCGCGGCTGCGATGGAAAACAGCTATCAAGCCTGTACCCAGCCGGTGAACCGTCAGCTCAACACCGATAGCATCGACTATCTCGTGGAAAAGCACCTCGACATGCCAGACAACAGCACGACCCACCCTGATATGGCTTCCATACCGGAGTGGATACAAACCACGCGTCTGTACAAAACCAAAGCACTCTATGTGCACAGTGCGGCAGATACCCTCAATGTTGGGCTAGCCAACCGCCGGGAAGAATTGGGAAAACACTTGGAAACAGCTAAAGCCGAGATTCTCACCTCTGAGCAACAATTGGAACACCGTGCGCATTTGCAAGCACTGGCAAGCGAGCAAGAACAAGCACTGGAAAACGAACGCCGCCAGCAAGTCGTCACCAGTACTGCCATCGACTTATTAAAGCGCGATGCCAGCCACTCGATTGAACGCTTCAATCAATTGGTCAAAACGCGCTGCCCGGAACTGCTGCAACGTTTCACCCAAACGCATTACAAATCGCTGGAAATTTTGCCAGATTTCAGCCTCAAGGTGCTCTCGGAAGAAAAAGGCGACTACCTCGACTTCAACGAAATTTCCACCGGCACACAACGCCAAGTCGCATTAGCCATGCGCATTGCCCTCGCGAATGCCTTGGCGGATGCCACCAAAACCGACAAGCAAATGCTGTTTTTGGATGAACCCTTTGCGTTCTTCGACCCGGAACGTAGCAATAACACGCTGCACAGTCTGGCAGAAACCAGCAAAGGTGTGATGAGCCAAATTTGGCTGACCGCGCAAACCAAGCCGGAAGGCATCGCGTTAGCGCATCACATTAAGTGTCAGCAAGGCGAACATACCCTGAAGGCATAGAAGCTTTCTTATTTGCGAATTATCAACCTATAATCGCTTCGGCACTACAGTTAGAGGAGATAATATGGCTTTTGATAATTTTGCATCCGCACAGTCATTTTTGCTGATCGCGGGCTTTGTGATTGCCTTCATTATGGGGGCAATCGTCAATAAAACACACTTTTGCACAATGGGTGCGGTATCCGACTGGATCAATATGGGCGACACTGGGCGTTTTCGTGCGTGGGGTTTAGCCATTGGTGTTGCTTTGCTAGGCGTAGTCTTGCTGGAAATGGCGGGAATGGTAAACGCCAACGGCTCTTACCCACCTTACCGCAACGGGCAACTGATCTGGGCGGAGAACCTGCTGGGCGGCATCCTCTTCGGCATCGGCATGACCATCGCCGGTGGTTGCGGTAACAAATGTCTGGTGCGCATTGGCGCTGGCAACCTCAAATCCATTTTCGTATTCCTGATTATCGGGGTGGTAGCGTATTTCATGCTGAACCCATTCCCCGGCTCAGATAAAACCTTGTATTCCCTATTATTTTACCCTTGGCTCAACCCCTTGGCGGTGAATATGGGCAACTCCCAGGATTTAGGCAGCGTCATTGCAGGCGAAGACAATGCCGTCATGGCACGCTTGGTTATTGGTTTGATTATCGGGCTATTTTTGGTGTGGCTGGCGTTTAAATCCAAAGATTTCCGCAGCAGCAGTGATTTTGCACTCGGCGGTATTGCCGTGGGTTTGTGCGTGTTAGCCGCTTGGTATGTCACCAGCAATATCGTGGTGACTATCGACGAACAGCCCTATCCCCTGACCCAATATTATAGCGAATGGGACATGCTGGCAGAATCAGAGGAAGGTAAACCCGCCATTGGTGCAGCACTGGGTGCACAATCCTTTACCTTCATTAATCCAATGGGGCAAACGGTAGGTTACGCGGCGGGCGGCTTCAACAGCAGCTTGCTGACCTTTGGCATCATGGCTTTCTTTGGCGTAATGGCTGGCTCTTTAGTGTGGGCATTGGTCAGCCGCACTTTCCGCATCGAATGGTTTGCATCAACAAGTGATGTCATCAACCATGTATTGGGTGCAGTACTGATGGGGATCGGCGGGGTGTTGGCGATGGGCTGTACCGTTGGTCAAGCCATTACCGGCGTTTCCACGCTCGCGATTGGTTCGTTCATCGCCTTTGCGGGCATTGTGTTGGGCAGTGCACTCACCATGAAAGTGCAATTCTACAAAATGATGTACGAAGAAGAAGCGAGTTTTGGCAAAGCATTAATCACTGGATTGGTCGACTTAAAACTGCTGCCCGAATCATTGCGCAAACTTGAAAAAGTTTAACGTAAACTGAAAAAAGACTTGCAAGCTAAAGGTCTTTCCTTATAATAGCGCTCTCTCACGGGACATTAGCTCAGTCGGTAGAGCATCTGACTTTTAATTAGGTGGTCGTGCGTTCGAGTCGCACATGTCCCACCATACAGAACAAAGGGTTGCATTCATTCGGATGCAACCCTTTTTTGTTTGTCACCCCACCTGATGACCCGCTGCCCCACCATTCACCTTTTGTCGACTTTGTTTGAGCAAATCGCGTAAAAAACGCAGAATTAATGCCATTTCCGCACCAATAGTCAGCAATAATTATTATGAGCTTAGCCATCGTTTACAGCCGCACCAATAACGGGCTGGATGCCCCCTTAGTGAGCGTCGAAGTACACCTCGCCAATGGTCTGCCCGGTGTTTCCATCGTCGGCTTGCCTGAAACCGCCGTGAAAGAAAGCCGGGATCGCGTCAAAGCCGCCATGACCAATTCCGAATTCAACTTTCCGGTGCGGCGCGTCACCATTAATCTGGCTCCGGCGGATATTCCCAAAGATGGCGGGCGCTTCGATTTGCCGATTGCGATTGGGATGTTGGCGGCAAGTGAACAATTGCCACACGATGTATTGCCGGGCTACGAATTCATCGGCGAATTATCCTTAGGCGGGCAATTGCGCCCCGTGCGCGGGGTATTGCCCACCGCGTTTGCCGCCTTGCAAGCCGGACGCGCCCTGATTGTGCCGCAAGACAATGCCGCCGAAGCCAGCTTGATCAAAGGCTTGAAGGTTTTTGCCGCCAACACCCTCAGCGAAGTGGTGGAACACCTGCACGGCAGTGAACCTCTGGTACGCTGGGAACAACACCTTGAAACCACCGAGACCACTTACCCCTTTGATCTCAGCGATGTGAAAGGGCAGTTCATGGCGCGTCGGGCGTTGGAAATTGCCGCTGCGGGCGGTCACAACCTGCTAATGGTCGGGCCACCGGGGACGGGTAAAACCATGCTCGCCAATCGCCTTGCCACGATTTTGCCGCCACTCTCCGAAGATGAAGCGCTGGAATCCGCCGCGATTGCCTCGATCAGTCATCACGGTTTTGAAGCCAGCCGCTGGGGGCAACGCCAAGTACGCGAACCGCACCATACCTCATCCGGCGTCGCCTTGGTTGGTGGTGGTTCGCAAGTCAAACCGGGGGAAATTTCCCTTGCGCATCACGGCATTCTGTTTCTCGACGAACTCACCGAATTCGACCGCACGGTACTCGACGTGCTGCGCGAACCTTTGGAAACCGGCAAGATCACGCTCTCCCGTGCTGCCCGCCAAGCCACTTACCCTGCCAAATTTCAGCTCGTTGCCGCGATGAACCCTTGCCCGCAAGGGCGTGCCTGCGATTTGCGTGAAAACTGCGAATGCAGCCCAGAACGCCAGCGCAAACACCGCAGCCGCATTTCCGCACCGTTTTTAGATCGCATCGACCTGCAAATCGAAGTGCCACGAGTCAAGCAAGAGGATTTGCAATCCCTCAAACACGGCGAAACCAGTGCTACCGTGCGCGAACGGGTCGAAGCGGCACGTTCACGCCAACATGCCCGCCAAGGCAAGATCAATAACGCCTTGAGCGGGCGTGATGTCGACCACTATTGCGTATTGGCGGAAAAAGACCAGAAGCTGCTGAATGCCGCGATGGAACGTTTCAAGCTCTCTGCACGGGCGTATCACCGCATCCTCAAAGTGGCGCGTACCATTGCTGATTTAGCTGAAAGTGCCGAGATTCGTACCCCGCATTTGACCGAAGCCTTAAGTTATCGCGCGTTGGATCGCCTCGCTGCGTTGTGAAATAGTAGCGCACTGCAACAATATTTTGTGCCATTATCCGCGCTGGTCAATCACAATGCTCAGGTGCGGGTATGCTGCGTTCGACAGACACAAGAAAAGTATTGCTGGCAGGCATTTGCAGCCTGATCCTCACCGTGGGGATGGCGCGGTTTGCCTATACGCCGCTACTGCCGGTGATGCGAGCCGAAACCTGGCTCACCGAAGTCGCGGGCGGCTGGCTTGCCACCTTCAATTACATGGGCTACATGAGTGGCGCATTACTCGCCGCCTCCATTAGCAGCTTGCACACCAAATACCAACTCTACCGCGCAGGCTTAGTCATTGGCGTGTTGAGCATTGCAGGCATGGCGCTAACGCAAGATATGGTGCTGTGGTCGATTTTGCGCTACATCGCGGGTTTGAGCAGTGCTGCCGGGTTGCTGATCGGCTCGGGCTTAATGTTGAACTGGTTAATGCGTAACGGGCATCGCCCAGAACTGGGCATTCATTTCGGTGGCTTAGGCGGTGGTATTCTGGTATCGGGGTTAGTAGCCGTTGCCATGAGTGCCTTGGCGCTGGATTGGGCGCAGCAATGGTGGATGCTCAGTCTGCTGGCGGCGCTGCTGTTTATCCCCGCTTGGTTATGGTTGCCCGAACCGCTCCCGACAACGGCGCAAGCCACCCACACCCAAGCACCACCGTCACGCCGTTGGTTATTGCTGATGGTAGCGATGTATTTTTGCGCGGGCGTGGGCTTTGTGGTCAGTGCCACCTTCACCGTGGCGATGGTGGAAAAAATTCCGGCATTAGCAGGCTGGGGAAACTGGACATGGGTCTTGGTGGGGCTTGCCGCCACACCCGCCTGTTTTGTGTGGGATCGAGTGGCGCGGCGAATCGGCGACATGCGTGCCTTGCAACTGGCGTTTGCGGGGCAAATTGTGTCGATTGTGCTACCGGCTGTATCGCAACACCCGCTTGTGGCAGTATTGAGCGCCGCTGTGTATGGCGCAACCTTTATTGGCATTGTCAGCCTGACCTTGACGGTCATCGGGCGTCATTACCCCGCCAATCCTGCCAAAGCCATGGCACGCTTGACCCTCAGCTACGGTGTGGCACAAATCGTCGCCCCCGCCATTACCGGCTATATTGCCGAAGCAACCGGCAGCTATCAAGGCGGTTTGTTAATGGCAGCCGCCTTTATGGTGGTCGGCATGGGCTTGTTATGGAAACTGGAGTTATCGAGCAAATGACGCAAGCGATTCTGGAAGTGCGCAACCTGCACAAACACTACCCCGGCGTGAATGCCGTGAATGGCATCGACTTCAGTGTCCCGACCGGCATTTGCTTTGGTTTGTTGGGACCAAATGGCGCGGGTAAAACCACCACCATCGAAATGTTGGAAGGGATCACCAAACCCACAGCAGGTGACATTCGTTACAAAGGCGAGTTACAAGGCGCACGCTTTCGCCAAGAAGCGGGAATCCAATTTCAAGCTACCGCCTTGCAAGACTTCCTCACGGTACGTGAAAACCTCAAGTTTTTTAGCAGCCTCTACCCCAATAGCTTGCCGCTGGAGGAATTGGTCGCGATTTGCCGCTTGGAAGATTACCTCGACCGCGATGCCAGCAAACTCTCCGGTGGGCAACGCCAACGCATGTTGCTGGCTCTCGCGCTGGTGAATGACCCCGACGTGGTATTCCTCGACGAACCCACCACCGGACTCGACCCGCAAGCCCGCCTCAATTTCTGGGAGCTGGTCAACAATATCAAAGCCCGCCACAAAACGGTGTTGCTGACCACACATTACATGGAGGAGGCGTACAACCTGTGTGACGAAATCGTGATCATGGATCACGGTAAAATCATTGCGCACGGTTCGCCCGATACCTTGCTGGCAACGCATTTCCAAGACGTGATTATCGAATTGCCACAACGTGATTTCCCGGAAGCGGCGAAAATCATTCCGCACCGTTATTTGGATAAAGTGACCGGCACGGTGGAAATCATCACCCAAGACGTGAATGCTACGTTGGCATTGTTGATCCAACACGGTGCATCCTTGGCGGGTTTGCAAGTACGCCCGCGCACCTTAGAAGACCTGTTTCTGGCACTTACCGGCAAGGAGCTACGCGCGTGATCAAGCGTATTTGGGCAACGTTTTACGCCCGCTCTTTGGAATTTTTGCGGGATCGTTCCACCCTTGGCTGGAATTTCATTTTGCCAATGGCACTGGTGTTTGGCTTGACGTTTGTGTTTTCAGGGGATGGACAGCCGCTGTTTAAAGTCGCTGTCGTCGCGCAGAGTGCCGAGCATCCGTTTCTGCACACCGAACACGTTGAGTTTTATGAGATTGCGCCGGATGCGGTGGAGGCGACGGTGCGCAAAGTCGGGCGGCATCAAGTCGATATGCTGCTGGATCTGCGGGCAGAACCTGTGCGTTATTGGATCAATAGCGATTCGCAAAACGGTTACTTTCTGGAAAAGCTGTTGCAACACAGCGGCGGTACGGCGTTGCAAGCACAGAGTGTGCAAGGCGCAGAAATCCGCTACGTCGACTGGGTAGTTCCCGGCATTTTGGGGATGAACTTGATGTTCAGTTGCTTGTTTGGCGTGGGGTTTGTGATTGTGCGCTACCGCAAAAGCGGCTATTTGAAACGCTTGAATGCCACGCCCTTGAGTGCCACTGAATTCCTATTGGCGCAAATTGCTTCACGTCTGACCTTGGTCGTTGTCGTGACCACACTGGTGTTTACCGGCACTAACCTGTTCATGCATTTCACGATGGAAGGCAGTTATTGGAACTTGTTATTGGTGCTGGTATTGGGGGCATTTACCTTGATTGCGCTAAGCCTAGTGGTCGCCGCACGGGTGAGTAGCGAGGAATTGGCGGGCGGTTTACTCAACCTGCTGACGTGGCCGATGATGGTGTTGTCGGGGGTATGGTTTTCGATGGAAGGCACTAACCCCGTGATGCAATGGGTAAGTCAATTATCACCGCTGACGCATATCCTCAGTGCAGCGCGGGCGATTATGCTGGATGGGGCGAGCTTGGCGGATATTGGTATGCAATTGCTGGTATTGGTAGCAATGGCAGCACTGTTTCTGGTGATTGGCACGCTATCATTTAAATGGACAACCGAGTGAGAGGGGGAATGCCCCCCCTCACCGACATCTATCATTAAGCCGCTTGTGCCTTCATTGGCAAATACCCGTTGTGCAATAAGGTCGGGTACAAATGCACGATTTCGTCGTCAATGCGGCGAATCACCAGCGCAAAAATCTCGCGGGTATCGCGGATAAACGCTTCATGATCGCGAATACGCAGTTCTTTGCCCTTGCACCAGCGTTTCAAGTATTGCCCAAAGACCCGTTTGATCTCGCCCGAACCGGACAGGAATTTGCGCCCGGTATTGCGGGTATCATTGTCATCATCCATCAGCAACAACTGGTATAACTCGCGCTCTTCGGTTTCCAGATGCTCTTTTACCAACTCAACATAACGGAAAAACAATTCACAGGATACTTCCGTGTCACACATGGAACGTTCGTTAATCAGGTAACTTAACACATTGGACAGTTCAGTAATTTTGTGGTTTTGCTCATTGAGCTCCATGTATGAAATCATGGGATGACCTCCTGTAGTGGTGTTTTGCTTGGTGCTTAATCTCCTGCAAATCATAGGTGATTAAGCCTAGGAAAATCATGACATTACTCATAAGAACTCACAGGAGGTGCTTAGGGTTTCCACTAGTTATTAAGCGTTGCTAAGGTGTTCTAGGGCAATTTTCAGCATTCGACGCACCGGTTCAGCCGCACCCCACAGCAATTGGTCGCCGACGGTGAACGCAGTGAGGTATTGTGGCCCTAGGTTCATTTTGCGGATACGCCCCACCGGAATGGTAAGCGTGCCAGAGGCTTGTACCGGGGTTAAACCGTGCAAGGTGGATTCCTTGTCGTTCGGAATAACCTTAACCCACTCATTGTGGCTGGCGATAATGCTTTCGATTTCAGCCAACGGCAAATCTTGCTTGAGCTTGATCGTAAAACCTTGCGAATGGCAACGCATCGCGCCGATGCGCACGCACTGCCCATCCACAGGAATGCTATTCGCAGCGGTTTTGCCGAGGATTTTGTTGGTTTCGGCAATGCCTTTCCACTCTTCCTTGGTTTGCCCGTTTTCCCACAGCTTGTCGATCCACGGAATCAGGCTGCCTGCCAGCGGTGCACCGAAATTGGCGGTGGAAAGTGTGCCGTCATTCAATTTCGCGGTGACTTTGGTGTCGATGTCGAGAATCGCGGAAGCGGGGTCTGCCAGCAAATCGCCGACTTCGCCATTCAATTCGCCCATTTGGGTGAGCAATTCGCGCATGTTTTTCGCACCCGCACCGGATGCGGCTTGGTAAGTCATGGAGGTAATCCATTCCACCAGCCCTTTTTCAAACAAGCCTCCCAACGCCATGAGCATCAGGGAAACGGTGCAATTGCCGCCGATGTAATTTTTAATGCCGTTTTGCAAGCCAGCGTCGATGACAGCGCGGTTCACGGGGTCGAGTACGATGATTGCGTCATCAGCCATGCGCAAGGTGGAAGCCGCGTCAATCCAGTAGCCATTCCAGCGAGCGCGAAGTGGGGCGTAAACCGCATTGGTGTAATCGCCGCCTTGGCAGGAGAGGATAATGTCCATTTCCGCCAGTTTGTCGATATTCATTGCGTCTTCCAGCGGTTTCGCGCCCGTGCCTACGTCAGGGCCGGGTTTGCCGGACTGTGAAGTGGTGAAAAATACCGGCTCAAAGCCCTGAAAATCGTGTTCCGCCCGCATCCGTTCCATCAGTACCGAACCGACCATACCGCGCCAACCGACAAAACCTACCTTTAACATCACAAACTCCGTCAAACAAGGAATACGGGTCGCCCCACTGCTGCACCCGCGAATAGGGGAAAGATTGTAGCACCGTCAGTGATAGAGCAAAACATCGAGGTTTAGGGAAACTTGCCGTTTACCATCAAAAGCATACTATAATTAACCTTAACCGTAATTAAGTTAACCAAGATGTTCAAATATGCTGACATTATCCGCTCGTACCACCATCACACTGGAAGTTTTTGGTCACATGATCCGTGCTGCACGTTTGGAAAGAAAGATGCCACAAGCCGAACTAGCGGAACGTTTGGGCGTTAGCCGCCAAACCATCAGTGCCATTGAAAAAGGGGATGCAAAAGTTTCCATCGGTGCAGTGTTTGAAGCAGCAACAATTGTCGGCATCCCACTACTAACCGACAACGCCCGTGAATTGCAGCGTCTTTCGACCACCGTAGCGAATCTCGCCAGCTTGCTCCCCGAACGCGCCCGGACAATCAAAGTGGAGTTGGATAATGATTTCTAACCAACAGCCAGCAGACAGCGCTTATGTATGGATTTGGTTGCCAGGGCAGACTGAACCCGTGGTTGCTGGGCGTATTGTCAGGCGGGGGCAATTGCATTATTTCACCTATGGGCGCAGTTATCTGCAACGTGAGAATGCGATAGCGTTATCACCGTTTGAATTACCCTTGGGCAAGAACACGTTTCAACCGGAAGGTTTGAACACACTCCACTCCTGCCTGCGGGATGCCGCACCGGATGCTTGGGGACGGCGAGTAATCAGTTACCGACACCATGATTTCACGCCTGATGAACTCGATTATCTGCTGTTATCCGGCAGTGACCGTATCGGTGCGCTGGATTTTCAACGCGATGGCAGCCATTACCAACCACGACAAACCCAAGCAGCACAATTAGCCGAGCTATTAACGGCTGCGCAACGGGTGGAAACTGGGCAACCCCTTTCCCCAGAACTGGATGTGGCGTTAATGCACGGAACCAGTGTCGGGGGCGCACGTCCCAAAGCCCTGCTCAACGACGGGCGGCACAGCTACATTGCCAAATTCAGCGCATCGACGGATTACTACGACATTGTGAAAGCGGAATACGTCGCCATGCAATTGGCGCAACACGTGGGGCTTGCAGTTGCCCAGACGCAGTTGGTATCTGTCATGGGGAAAGATGTGTTACTGGTGGAACGTTTTGACCGCTTTCAACAAGGAAACCAACACTACCGCCGTTGTTTGCTCAGCGGTTTAAGCCTGTTGGGTTTGAATGAGATGGAAGCCCGCTATGCCAGTTATCAAGACTTGGCTGATCTGATTCGCTTGCGGTTTGCTAATCCTATTGCCGCCTTACACGAACTCTTCCGGCGGATCGTTTTCAATATACTGATCGGTAATACCGACGATCACGCACGTAATCACGCTGCTTTTTGGAACGGGAATGCACTGCAATTGACACCGGCTTACGATCTTTGCCCGCAAATACGTTCAGGACGTGAAGCGACGCAAGCCATGCGCATTGGCGGTATCCACGGCAACTTTTCTACACTGGCGAACGTCTTGTCAGTCTGCCAGCACTTCCAGTTAAGCTCCGAAGCGGCGCGTCATTTGATTGATCAGCAGGTGGAAACGATCCAACAGTATTGGAATAGTGTCTGTGAACAAGCGGGCATGACGACGCATGAACGTGAGCGGCTTTGGCAACGAGCGGTATTTAACCCATTTTGTTTTGAGGAATAGCTAACAGATTGAATTTTTCCGCCGTCACCACCTTCGGCACGAGCCGCCCGCTTTTCCCCGGTAACAGTCGATCACAAACGGTCGAACGCCTCCGGCTCAACATCCGGCACGGCTCGCATGACCTTGAGAAAATCTGCACGAGAGGCTTGAGCCGCTTCTTGCGCCAGATAATTTTTGGTCAGCAAGGCAGACATTTTTTCAGCCGCCGCTGTTACCAAAAATTGATTGATCGAGACACCATCCGCCTTTGCCAACTCTTTGATCTTCTCATGCAATGATTGGGGTAAACGCAATGTCAGTGTAGTCATGATGTTTGACCTCTTAATAATTCAAGAAAACGCCCCGGCGTAATCGCTTCGATCCCAAAGGTATCAATATTGGCAAAATCACGGAGGTTGTGTGTCACGATGTAACGGCTAGAGGAAGCAACCGCCAGTTCCAGTACCATGTCGTCTTTCGGATCGCTTAACCACGGTCGCCATAGAAAGAAAATGTCGTGATGGCTCGTGATTCCGCAGATGTAACGCAAAAACTGGAGAATTTCTGCTTTGCTGCTTGCTCCGGTCATGTGTTCGTCACGGGTAAGTACATCCTGATATTCGGTATACAAGGGTACAGACAACGCCACCTGAAAATGTTCCAACGGCAATTGTGAAACAAGCGCATAAGAAGCCCCTTTACTGGAGCGTAACGCCGACAACATTACATTGGTATCAATCACAATTCGTGTTTTCATGGTGTCATATATACAACCATTTGTAGTGGTCTGGCAAGTCTCTTACGGCGTTAATTGCTTAGACTAAGCGTCTGTTGTCATCGCGGCGAATCTTTCCGCTGTCACCACTTTCGGCACGAGTCGCCCGCTTTTGCCCGGTAACATCAACACGATCAGGCGGTTGTGTTCCGCGCCGTAGCTGACGTGCAGCGGTTTGTCGTTGCCGTAGAAATACAGGCGGTCGAAGGGAGTGTTGGCGACAATCCATTGCGCGACTTCCAGCATGTTTTCGTCGGGGACGATGAAATCACAGGCAGCACCCTTGCGTTCGCAGATCAGGTTGCCACGGGTATTCACTTCATGGGCGGCGTGTTGGTCGCGTTTGGGGTCGATACTGCCCTTGATGTGTTTGGCGATTTCGGGGGAGCAGAAGCCGTAGGTGAGTTGGATGCCGCCGAAATAATCCATCACCGGGTCAATGACGTGCAGGGCGAGGGCAGCTAAGGCGTTATAAGTTGCGGCTTGTTTGGGGAGGTTGGGCAAGCCGGTTCGTGCTTGGGTTGCGCCGCATTCGATGAAGTCGCGGAAGGTTTGGTATTGACCGCAAGGGTCATCCAAGGCGGGCAATTGCTGTGAGGGTTGCAGTTCAAAACCGACGACGGCTAGGCGCAGGCGTTGTAGCCTGTGCTATACCAGTAGCACCTGAAACTCCCGTTTTTACGAACACTAAAACGACGAAGGACTATAAACATGGCAAGTGCTAACGATCATATTCGTAATCTGATAGAAGTCACCGATACGCTAAGCAGAAAAGGGCTAATGAGAAAACAAGCGGCTGAAACCTTTTTGAAAAATCATGCCGATTTAGCCGATAACGTTTTGTTGGAACTTGAGCGAGCCGATAGAGTCATTGGCGTACTCATGGCGCATATCGGTTACTTGAGTGAGTATGACAAACGAGGATTGGAACGCGACTTAGCCGCCCGTGGCTTTAGTGACCATACCGAAACGCGCCGCGCTATTCTCATCAAAGCATTTGCGCTGCAAAATGAGCCGTAAGATAGCGTACAATCTGCACAACAAAACGACATAGGGCTATCCAATGAACGCGCAAGAATTAATCACCCGTATCACGGCTTTAAACGTCTGGAAAAAAGGCGACCAACGCGCCCCGCACAAACCGTTGTTACTGCTATTGGCTTTAGGGCGCATTCAGGCTGATTTGCCGCGTTTGATTCCGTTTGATCAGATCGACAGCAAACTCACACGGTTGTTGCAAGACTTTGGTCCGAGTCGCAGCAGCTATTACCCCGAACTGCCATTTTGGCATTTGCAATCGGATCTTATTTGCTCAACAGTCGTAAGTTCTTCCCATTCCCCCAAGCAGCATGAAATCCCTTAG
>CAYNNA010000046.1:0-20292 GCA_964398375.1 uncultured Thiothrix sp. | reverse complement strand
CGACGACATCAAGCCGACGAGATTGAGTTGTGGGTGGTAAAATGAGAATTGCTGTCGTGTTTCGGGTGTCGATGGGATTCAGTCTAAAGGTCGTACAACAGAATAACCTATAAATTGTCTAACGGTTTAAGCCGTCTTCCCTCACCCCGCCATCATCCCCAACGGCACTGCCCACAACTTCACCCCATCACTTTCCCCAAACGGCAACACCCGTTCCCCGCCATACAACACAATCCCCTGTACCACCCGCCCCGGATTCTGCTCGATAAAGTAGCTGATATGCCGGAAATCCGCCGGGGTCACGCTATACGCCACCTTCACTTCCAGCAGCACCAGCCCTTTACCGTTATCCAGCACGAAGTCGATTTCCTTGCCATCACTGGTGCGGTAAAAGCTCAAATCCACGGACTGCGCCGCGTAAGTATTCGCCTTCACCAATTCACTCAACACAAACGTTTCATACACCGCCCCGCGCTGGCTGGATTGCTGCAAATCCTCCGCGCTACTGAGCTTGAGCAAATGGCACAAAATGCCGCTATCGAGCATGAACACCTTGGGCATTTTCACCAGCCGTTTCGCCGCATTGTTGAACCACGGTTTGAGCAACGCAATCTGGTAGGTGTGCTTGAGGATGCCGAGGTAATTATCCAGCGTTTTATTGTCAAGCTGGCAATCCCGCGCCAGATCAGCCTTGTTGAGCAGATTAGCACTGCGTAACGCCAGCGACAGGTACAAACGCATAAAGCTGTCGAGATTGCGGATATTGCCCATGTCGTGCAAATCGCGCTCAATGTAAGTGCGAATATAGGAACTGAACCACAACATGCGCGTTTTAGCGTGTGCAATCGTCTGCACTTCGGGAAACCCACCCTTGAGCAAATGCGGCACAATATCCGTCACTTGCGCCACCGCCGGAAATACCGCGCCAGAAAACACATGGTCGATGAAATTGAAGCGTTGCCCGATAATCTCGCTGAGGTTAAAGGCATACAAATCCACAATACCAATCCGCCCCGCCAGCGAATCGGAAATATCGCGGAAACCCTGCAAACTGCTCGAACCCGTCAGCACAAACCGCCCCGGTGTGCGGTCAAGATCAATCTGTTCCTTGATGGCAACGAACAGCTCCGGCACACGCTGCACCTCATCAATCACTACTGGCTTGGGCAGGCTGAGCGCAAACCCTTTCGGGTCAGCCTTGGCACTTTGGTAAGTGGCGATGTCATCCAGCGTGACGTAGTGCTCAATCCCCAACTGCAACGCCAGCGTGGATTTGCCCACTTGCCGAGTGCCCGTGATTAGCAAGGACGGGAAATGTGCGAGATAGGCTTGTACGTCAGCAGCAATGTTGCGGTTTAGCATAGTCTATTCCTGTAAATATAAGGATTATAATCCACGAATTTACAGGAACAGTTGCTTGTCATGCAATACCGCCACAGTTGTCATTTCCTGACAGCCGCGTCACTGCCACTTGCTGACACCCTCAGCCACACCAACAAATAGAACCATTAACTATCAACAACTTAAACAAATTCACAGCATTGGCACGGGGGTTGCAATAACGTTTTCAGTCAGAACAGCGTAACAACAACAAAAGAATTTATCAGCAAGCCCCAAGAAGCAGAGAGCAGGCGTAATTATCAATAACAACAAGCTGCCTAGCCATGTTTCGACTCCTCTAACCCCCGCCTTTAAAGCGGGGGTATTTATTTACAAGAAACCCGCCTCAGTAGATCGGGATATTCGCGTAACCCTGCGCCTGATAACCCGTCAGCGACACAAAGGTGTTACCCACTGGTTTAATGCCATCCAACAATTTAGCGTTATCCACCTCAAACAAACGGGTCGCTACCGAACAGGCTTCCATGCGCACACCCTTTTGCTTTTGCAGATCAGCAATTTGCGTGGCGATTTTATCCAGATGCTCATAATCGGTCAGCTCCATATTCTCACGGTCTTTGGAAATCAGCTTAACTGACAGCCCCCGGAATGCCAGCACCACATCCGGCTCCACCCCTTGGCGTTTCAGGTCTTCAACGGTTTCCTGAATAACCATCAAGTACAAGGGCAACTTCTCGGCACTGTTCATATTAATGTCGAAAATGACCTTGCCCTTTTCTACGCCTTGCAAGGCATCACTATCGTTCGGCTTGGCAGCCTCACTCGGTTTAGGCGACTCTGCCCATAGTGCCGGGGAAAACAGCAATGCGGACACCAACAATAATTTGCCTAACGGTTTCATACCAGACTCCTCGAATTAAAAAAGAACGATCATTCGTTCGGTTTTGGGGGTAAAAAAATTCAGCGTTTAATGCCGCGCCATGCCGCTTGTGCAACCTCATCCACATGGTTCAGCAGCGAATGCCCCAGCACACCATCCAAAGCCAGATTCATCATGCGCAATGCGCCGCCGAACATGGTGGTGGCGGCGACCCACGCATCCATTTGCCGGACTTCACCGTTGATCATGCCTTGCTCAATCACTTGCCGCATTGCCTTAAATGGCTTGGAAGAACAAATTGGTGATTCATTGGGCAAATATTCGCGGTGTTGCGCCAGCAGGATAAACTGCATCAGCTTAGGCTGCTCTTCCGTCAGCGTGAACAGTTGCTCGATAATGGCACGGCTTTGGGCATAACACCCATGATGTGGCTGACAAGCGCAGACAATCGCCACATCCATTTGCATCAACAGGCTTTCGTACAATGCCTTCGCCAAGGCTTCTTTATTCGCAAAGTGGTGATAAATCGCGCCCGTGCTCACCCCGGCGGCTTGGCGGATGTCCTGAATCGAGGTGTTGAAATAGCCACGCGCAGAAAACAGCTCCAACGCTGTGGACAGCACTTTTTCGCGCAAATCATCGCCTTTGGCGCGTTGGGTTATAGGCTTTGTCATAAGCAAGCAATTTACCGAATGATTATTCGGTTTTCAAGACCTACTTGCTAAAAGTGCAGCAATGATAAAAAAGAAGACGTTCCCCACTACGCCATGCTGAAACACGCCATAACACATAACACCACAAATACCACATTGATTTGACGCAACTAATGCCGAGTCCTACTATCAACAATAACAAGTAGAAAATAAAACCGTACCGATGGAGGATCAAGCATGAAGAGCGTTGTGATTGCCGGGTACGCCCGCACTCCCTTTACCCCCGCCCACAAAGGCGCTTTCGCCAAAGTTCGCCCCGACGATTTAGCGACCGCCGCCATTCGTGGTTTATTAGCCCAAACCGACCTAGACCCCCACGCGATTGAAGACTTGATTCTCGGTTGCGCCTTTCCCGAAGGCGAACAAGGCTTCAATATGGCACGGCTAGTCGCACTGATGGCAGATTTGCCGTTCGCCATTGGCGGTGTCACCGTCAACCGCTTTTGCGGCTCGTCGATGCAAGCCATCCACCAAGCAGCGGGGGCTATCCAAATGAATGCGGGGGAAGTATTCCTCTGTGCCGGGGTCGAATCCATGACCCGCATCCCCATGACCGGCTTCAACCCCTCACCCAACCCTGCCTTGTATGCCAAGCTGCCCTCTGCCTACATCAGCATGGGGCAAACCGCCGAAAACCTTGCCAAACGTTACGGCATTTCCCGCGCAGCACAAGAAACCTTCGCCGTTGCCAGCCAGCAAAAAGCCGCTGCCGCCCAAGCTGCCGGACATTTGAGTGCTGAAATCATCCCCGTTGGCGCAGTCACCCAAGACGGCTGCATCCGCCCCGATACCACCCTGGCAACACTTGCCGGTCTGAAACTGGCATTTGATGAACATGGCACGGTAACAGCCGGAACCGCTTCCCCGCTTACCGACGGCGCATCCGCCACGCTGGTATGCAGCGAAACCTTCGCCCGTGCGCACGGCTTACCTCTGTTAGCACGGATTCGCAGCATCGCGATTTCCGGTTGCGCCCCCGACATCATGGGCATCGGCCCGGTGCTTGCTACGCAAAAAGCCCTGCAACGCGCTGGTTTAACGCTTGCCGATCTCGACATTATCGAACTCAACGAAGCCTTTGCTTCACAAGCCATCGCTTGCATCCGCGACCTTGGGCTGGATGAAAGTAAGCTCAACCTCGATGGCGGCGCGATTGCCTTGGGGCATCCACTCGGTGCCAGCGGCGCACGCATTACCGGCAAAGCCGCTGCCCTGCTCAAGCGTGAAGGCAAGCAATTCGCGCTTGCCACCCAGTGCATCGGCGGCGGGCAAGGCATCGCCACGATTCTGGAGGCAGTGTCATGAACATCCAAAAAGTCGCCGTTATCGGCGCAGGTGTCATGGGCGCAGGCATTGCCGCACATATCGCCAACGCCGGGATTCCAGTCATATTGCTCGACCTTACCACCCCCACCCTCGACAAATTGCTGAAAGCCGACCCCGCGCCATTGATGCACCCTAAAAATGCCCGGCTGATTACCACAGGCAATATTGAAAACGACTTGCCTGCCCTCGCGCAATGCGACTGGATTATTGAAGCCATTGTCGAACGCCTCGCCATTAAGCAGGAGTTATACCGCAAGCTGGCAAGTGTGCGCCGTGCCGATGCGGTGGTGTCATCCAATACCTCTTCGATTCCGCTGCACGAATTGGTCGCAGGCTTGCCGGAGGATTTCGCCGCGCATTTCATGATCACGCATTTTTTCAACCCACCACGCTACATGCGTTTGCTGGAAATCGTCAGCAGCGCTGATACCGCTCCAGACGCGCTGGCAACCATCACGCAATTTTGCGACCACAAACTCGGCAAGGGCGTGGTTGCCTGCAAGGATACCCCCGGATTCATCGCCAACCGTATCGGCATTTTCTGGATACAAACCGCGATACAAGAAGCGATTGCACTGGGTTTGACGGTGGAAGAAGCCGATGCGGTAGTCGGCAAACCGATGGGCATTCCCAAAACCGGCGTATTCGGGCTTTCCGATTTGGTCGGGATTGATCTCATGCCGCACCTAATGCGCAGCATGAACCGCAGCCTGCCAGTGGGCGATGCTTTGCTGGAAAAAGCCACTATCCCGCCGCTGATTCAAACCATGATCGACACCGGTTATACCGGGCGTAAAGGCAAAGGCGGTTTTTACCGGCTCAACCGCGATGGCGGCGCAAAAATCAAAGAATCCATCAACTTGCAAACCGGTGAATACAGCATCTCCCAGCCTGCCAAACTCGACAGCATGAAAGCTGCCCGCGACGGCGGCTTGCAGGCACTGGTTTCCCACCCCGATAAAGGTGGGCAGTATGCCTGGCGAGTGTTATCGCAAACCCTGCGTTACGCCGCCGCGCTTGTGCCAGAAATCGCCGACGATATTTGCGCTGTCAATACTGCCATGAAGCTAGGTTACAACTGGAAATTCGGGCCGTTTGAGCTGATCGACCAGTTGGGGGCAGAGGTGTTTGCGTGGCACTTAGAAGCGGATGGCGTGAGCATTCCGCCACTATTGGAAAAAGCGCGGGAACGGGGCTTTTATCGGCACGCCGCCAATGTAACCCACTACATCCAACCCGACGGCACCTACCGCCCCCTGCAACGCCCCGTTGGTGTATTGCTACTCGCTGATCTCAAACGCCATGCCGAACCCTTGCTGAGCAACGATGCCGCAAGCCTCTGGGACATCGGCGATGGCGTGGCGTGTTTGGAATTCCACAGCAAAATGAATTCCCTTGACCCGCAAATACTGGAAATGATCGAGGAAACCGTTGCCTTCATCCCGCAACACCACCAAGCACTGGTGATCTACAATGAGGGCAGCAATTTTTCCGCCGGGGCAAATCTCGGCTTGCTGGTGTTTGCTGCTAAACTCGGCGGCTGGGATGAAGTCGACAATATCGTGCGTGCCGGGCAACGTGCTTACCAAGCCCTCAAATACGCCCCCTTCCCTGTGGTCGGCGCACCATCAGGCATGGCATTGGGCGGCGGCTGTGAAATCTTGCTGCACTGCGACGCGCTGCAAGCCCATGCCGAAACCTACGTCGGCTTAGTCGAAACCGGCGTGGGGCTGATTCCCGGTTGGGGCGGCTGCAAGGAAATGTTGCACCGTTGGACACAGCTCCCCAAACGCCCCGGTGGATTCCTACCCCCCGTATTGAAATCCTTTGAAATCATCAGCCTGGCAACCGTAGCGAAATCCGCACAAGAAGCCCGTGATTACCTGTTCCTGCGCCCACACGATGGCATTACCATGAACCGTGACCGGCTGCTTGCCGATGCCAAAGCCCGTGCGCTGGCAATGGTCGACGGCTATCGACCACCCGAACCACCCTTATTCCACCTACCCGGCGCAACCGCCCGTGTCGTCATGGAAATGGCAGTCAACGACTTCCGCGTGCAAGGCAAAGCCACGCCTTACGATGCGGTCATCGCCAAGGCACTAGCCGTAGTCCTCAGTGGCGGTGACACCGACATCACCGAAACCTTGAGCGAAACCGACGTGCTGGCGCTGGAACACGCTCAGTTCATGCAACTGGTACGCAACCCCGAAACACTGGCACGGGTCAGCCACATGCTGGAAACCGGCAAACCGCTAAGGAACTGACGTATGGATACCCTGCACGGCAAAACCTTATTCATCACCGGCGGCAGTCGCGGCATCGGCTTGGCAATTGCCCTCAAAGCTGCCAGCGAAGGTGCCAACATCGTGATTGCAGCGAAAACCACCGAGCCACACCCCCAGCTTCCCGGCACGATTTACACCGCTGCGGCTGACATTGAGGCTGTCGGCGGCAATGCCCTGCCACTCGCCGTCGACATCCGTGACGAGGGGCAAATCCAAACAGCGGTGCAACAAGCTGTCGCCACTTTTGGCGGCATTGATATTCTGGTGAATAGTGCCAGTGCTATCAGCCTCAGCGGCACACTGGAAACCCCATTGAAACGTTTCGACCTGATGCAACAAGTCAACACACGCGGCACGTTTGCCGTCTCGCAAGCCTGCTTACCGCACTTATTACAAGCCCCCAATCCGCACATCCTCACCCTTTCCCCACCGCTATCGCTGCACCCGAAATGGTTCAAAGATCATCTTGCCTACACACTGGCAAAATACGGGATGAGCATGTGCGTATTGGGCATGGCGGAAGAATTCAGGGGACGAGTGGCGGTGAATGCGTTATGGCCGCGCACCGTGATTGCAACGGCTGCCATTCAAATGTTAGGTGGACGGGTGCAACCGGCGATGTGTCGCAAACCGGAAATTGTAGCGGATGCTGCCTGCATCATACTGAAACGCAATGCCCGCGAACACACCGGCAACTTTTATCTCGACGAATCGGTATTGGCAGAAATGGGCGTAACAGATTTCGAGCCATATGCCGTTGCATCAGGCAACCCACTACTGGCAGACTTATTTTTGGATAATTAAAACGGCAGGTAAGGAGGAGGAAATGGAAAAGTTATGGCTACAAAGCTACCCCAAACACGTTCCGGCAGAGATTGATACCCATCAATACCGTTCGCTGGTGGATCTGTTTCAGCGCAGTGTGGCGCAATACCAAACCCGCCCCGCCTTCAGCAATCTAGGCAAAATCCTAACGTATGCGGACGTTGACCGCTTGACGCAACAATTCGCCGCCTACCTGATCCACGGTGCGGGGCTGAAACCCGGCGACCGTATCGCCATTATGATGCCCAACCTGCTGCAATACCCGATTGCGCTGTTCGGGGCATTGCGGGCAGGCTTGGTGGTAGTCAATACCAACCCGCTCTACACCGACCGCGAGCTGGAACACCAGTTGAAGGACTCCGGGGCAAAAGCCATTGTGATTCTCGCCAACTTCGCCCACACACTCGAAAGCGTGATGGATGAAGTGGGCATTAAAACCATCATTACCACCGAAATCGGCGATTTGCTGGGCTTCCCCAAATCCCTGCTGGTGAATACGGTGGTGAAATACGTGAAAAAAATGGTGCCTGCGTTCACCTTGCCGGAAGCCATCAAATTTAACCAAGCCCTGACTCTCGGCAAGCAATACGCGCACAACTTCACCGATGCGCAACCACAACACGAAGATGCGGCATTCCTGCAATACACCGGCGGCACGACTGGCGTTGCCAAAGGCGCGGTACTCTCCCACCGCAATATGATCGCCAATATGTTGCAAGCCGAAGCATGGACATCAGAAGACCTCGTAGCTGGCGAAGAGATATTCATCACCGCCCTGCCGCTGTACCATGTGTTTGCCCTGACCGCGAATGCCCTGTTCGCACTCAAGATGGGCGCAAAGAACGTGCTGATCACCAACCCGCGTGACTTGCCTGCTTTCATCAAAGACTTGGCAAAAGAACCGTTTACCTTCATCACCGGGGTGAACACGCTGTATAACGCGCTGCTGAATCAGCCTGACTTGCAAAAAGTGGACTTTTCACGCCTGAAAATTTCCCTTGGCGGCGGCATGGCAGTGCAAAAATCCGTGGCAGAACGTTGGAAAGCTTTAACCGGCGTAACCTTGTTGGAAGCCTACGGCTTGACCGAAACCTCCCCCGCTGTGTGTGTTAATCCGGTCAATTTGCACGATTACAACGGCATGATTGGCTTGCCGATTCCATCCACCGACATTTCCATCCGTGATTTGGATGACAAGGAACTAGGTGTGGATGAAGCTGGGGAATTGTGGGTACGCGGTCCGCAAGTCATGCAGGGTTACTGGCAACGCCCCGACGAAACCGCCAAGGTGATGCCCGGCGATGGTTGGTTGCGCACAGGTGATGTTGCCATAATCAACGCCCAAGGCTTTGTCAAACTGGTGGATCGCTTAAAAGATATGGTGCTGGTATCCGGTTTCAACGTCTACCCCAACGAAGTCGAAGACGTACTCGCCAGCCACCCCAAAGTGCTGGAAGCCGGGGTTATCGGGGTAAAAGATGAACATTCCGGCGAAATCGTCAAAGCCTTCGTGGTGAAAAAAGACCAGAGCCTGACGCTGGAAGAACTCAAAGCCTATTGCCGCAAAGAACTTTCGGCGTACAAATGCCCGAAACAGATTGTGTTTGTGGAATCATTGCCTAAGAGCAATGTGGGCAAGATTTTGCGGAAAGAGTTGCGGAATTTGTAACGGGGTAATACGCTGAATGCCCTTTAATGCTGGATGTTGCCGTGCTAATGGATAGTGTCGCCTCTAACCGACTGGAATTTGTCAAACCACCCAAATCCTTGCTGAGCAAAGTCGGTAAAGCCATCAGTGAATACCAGCTTATCCGTGAAGGCGACCGCATCTTGCTGGGGCTATCCGGCGGCAAAGATTCGCTGGCATTGCTGCACTTGCTCAACCATTTTCAACGCCACGCGCCAATCAAATTTGCGTTTGCTGCCGTCACCATTGATCCGCAAGCGGATACCTTTGACCCCTCGCCGCTGATTCCGTACATGGAAAGCCTTGGCATTCCCTATCACTACGTGCGTGAACCGATTGTGAAGTTGGCAGAAACGCACATGGATAACGATTCCTACTGTGCGTTTTGTTCACGCATGAAGCGCGGCTTGATGTACCGCACCGCCCGCGAACACGGTTATAACGTGCTGGCACTGGCGCAACATTTGGACGATTTGGCAGAAAGTTTCCTAATGTCAGCGTTTCACGGCGGTAAACTCAAAACAATGAAAGCCCACTACCGCATTGATGCAGGCGATTTGCGCGTGATTCGCCCGCTGGTGATGGTGCGCGAACGCCAAACTGCTGATTTTGCTAAAGCCGCCGCCTTGCCGGTGATCGTGGAAAATTGCCCCATGTGTTTCGATATGCCAACCCAACGCCAGCACACGAAAGAATTGCTGGCAGGTGAGGAGCAGCAAAACACCAACCTGTTCAAGAGCTTGCTGACCGCGATGCAACCCTTGATACGCGAGGGTTTGGAAAAAACGTAGAAGAAACCTGAATTGTTGACAATTATAGGCTTTTTCCTGCTTTCGGCTGGACACTTGCCCCAGATTGTATAAAGATATGACCCAACAACAAACAGGCATCAGCCACAAGACCTAAACACCGCAGCAGAATTACCCGACTAGAGATGAGGAATCTACAATAATGTCAGAGATGAAAATCTTCCCAGTACCTGCCGAATTTGCGGCGCAAGCCAACGTCAATGCCGAGCAATACGCTGCTATGTATCAGCAATCGGTTGACGATCCGGCGGCTTTCTGGGGCGAACAAGCGGAAAAATACCTAAGCTGGTCAAAGAAGTGGGACACCGTACTCGACTGGAGCTTTGGCGCAGATGACCTGCACATCAACTGGTTCAAAGGCGGTCAACTCAACGTTTCCTACAACTGCCTTGACCGTCACCTCGATACCCGTGGCGACCAAGTAGCGATCATTTGGGAAGGCGACAGCCCCAACGAAGACCGCAAAATCACTTACCGCGAACTGCATACCGAAGTGTCTAAATTTGCGAACGTGCTGAAAAGCCGTGGCGTGAAAAAAGGCGACCGCGTATCCATTTACCTGCCAATGATTCCCGAAGCAGCCGTAGCCATGCTGGCGTGTGCGCGTATCGGTGCAATGCACTCCATCGTATTTGGCGGTTTCTCACCGGATGCGTTGCGTGACCGTATCCAAGATGCGGAATGCGGCGTGGTCATTACTTCTGACCAATCCATGCGTGGTGGCAAGAAAGTGCCATTGAAAGGCAATGCTGACAAAGCGATGGATCAATGCCCAACCGTTCACACCTGCGTCGTGGTACAACGCGGTGGCGACCCGGTTAAGTGGAATGACGCACGTGACATTTGGTATCACGAAGCTGTGGCTGCTGCGGATGCGGATTGCCCCGTAGAAGCGATGGAAGCCGATGATCCACTCTTCATACTCTACACCTCCGGCTCAACCGGTAAGCCTAAAGGCGCATTGCACACCACTGGCGGCTACCTGCTGCAAGCGGCAATGACCCACAAAACCGTGTTTGACTATAAAGACGGCGAAGTGTACTGGTGTACGGCTGACGTAGGCTGGGTAACAGGTCACTCTTACATCGTGTACGGCCCGCTGACCAACGGCGCAACCACGCTGATGTTTGAAGGCATCCCCACTTACCCTGACGCAGGCCGTTTCTGGGATGTGTGCGACAAGCACGACGTTTCCATTTTCTACACCGCGCCAACCGCCATCCGTATGTTGATGGGTCAAGGCGAAGAGCTGGTTAACCGCGCAAAACTGGAAAAACTGCGCTTGTTAGGCACGGTTGGTGAGCCAATCAACCCCGAAGCATGGCACTGGTACAACCGTGTCGTCGGTCGTGGTCGTTGCCCTATCGTCGATACTTGGTGGCAGACTGAAACTGGCGCACACATGCTGACCCCATTACCGGGTGCTACTGCATTGAAACCGGGTTCTGCGACTACCCCATTCTTTGGCGTACAACCTTGCTTGTTGGATGACAAAGGTGTGGAAATCGAAGGCAATGGCGTGGAAGGCTTGCTGTGTATCAAAGCACCGTGGCCGTCCATGATGCGTACCATTTACGGCGATCACAAGCGTTTCTATGAAACCTATTTCGCGATGTATCCGGGTTACTATTTCACTGGCGATGGCGCACGTCGTGACGAAGATGGTTACTACTGGATCACCGGGCGCGTGGATGACGTATTGAACGTTTCCGGGCATCGTCTGGGTACAGCAGAAATCGAATCCGCGCTGGTGCTGCACCCGAAAGTTGCCGAAGCAGCGGTGGTTGGCTACCCGCACGAGCTGACGGGTCAAGGTATCTACGCTTACGTCACCTTGATGGCGGGCGAGGAAGGTACGGACGCGCTGAAGAAAGAACTGGGCGATTTGGTACGTAAAGAAATCGGCCCAATCGCGAAGGTTAACCTGATTCAGTGGGCACCGGGCTTGCCAAAGACCCGTTCTGGTAAAATCATGCGCCGGATTCTGCGTAAGATTGCCGCGAATGAAATCGACGGTTTGGGCGATACTTCCACACTGGCGGATCCAAGCGTGGTTGACAACCTGATCGACTTCCGCGAAAACAAGTAAGAAGTTCCCTCTCCCAGCCCCTTCTCCCACCAAGCGGTAGAGGGGGCTTAAGCGGGATTAGGGTGAGGGTTTTTAAGAAATCCTAATAACCGTTAGGATTTCTATTGAAAAACGGCACAATCCGCCTAAAATCCGAATAACTGTTAGGATTTTATGGAGCATTTATGGCTATCACCTTAGCCACCCCTACCGATGTCGGTCATCTAGTTAGAGCCGCCCGCAAAGCGCAAAAACTACGTCAAGATGATGCTGCCGGAGCAATGGGGGTTTCCGACATGTTTCTGAGTGGTTTGGAAAACGGTGCACCCGGCGTTCGTTTGGATAAATTATTGCAAGTATTACACGGCCTAGGCTTGGTACTCCAAGTCGAAGTCAATGACGATATTGCGGTGCAATACACCACATTACAACGCACGAAAGCAGCTAAATCATGAAAGTGCTGCATGTTTACATCAATACCCGTCGGGTTGGGGAGCTGCATGACACCAATGGCATTTGGTCATTTACCTACGATCCGACTTGGGTTGATGCCGTTGATAGCTATGACATTAGCCCGATATTGCCGTGCCAGTTAACCCCGCACGTCGATAACAGTTCGCAACGCAGTGTGCAGTGGTTTTTCGATAATCTGCTCCCTGAAGAAGGCGCACGCATCTTGCTGGCACGCGATGCGCAATTGGAAAGTGCCGATGCATTTGGCTTGCTGGCGTATTACGGCGCGGAATCTGCTGGCTCTTTAATATTACGCACCTCACCGGATGAAACACTGGATAGCGGCACAAGGCCACTCAGCGATGCTCACTTGCATGAGCGTATTCGGCGTTTACCGACAGTTTCCCTATCAACAGGCGCGGCAAAACGCATGTCATTGGCAGGGGCGCAGCATAAGCTGCCAGTCATTTTGCAGAATGGGCAATTATTCGAGCCAATCGGGGGAACGCCTTCAACGCATATTCTGAAACCTGATCACCCCGATACCCACTATGCGCACAGCGTGATTAATGAATATTTCACCATGCGCTTGGCAAAAGCACTCAACCTCGTGATGCCGGAGGTAACACGGCAGTACGTGCCAGAGCCGGTATACTTGATTGAGCGCTTTGACCGCCAGATAACACCGGCGAGTACCGCCCGCTTGCACGTGGTCGATGCCTGCCAAGTTCTTGATTTGGATCGACAGTTCAAATACGCCCAAGCCAGTGTCGAACGTTTAAACCTGCTGGCGAGTCTCTGTCATGCGCCTGCTGCTGCCCGCTTACGCTTATTTTCTTGGCTGGTGTTCAATGTGCTGGTGGGCAATAGCGATGCGCACCTAAAAAACTTGTCGTTTTTAATGAGCAAACAAGGCGTAAGTCTTGCCCCACATTACGATTTACTCGCTATTGGGGTGTACGACACCAAGGCAATGGAACGCGATGTCTGGCCTCATACCACACTGGCATGGCCGATACTGGGCAAGCGCACTTTCGCGGAACTGGATCGCACGACCTTGCTCAATGCGGGTGCAGTGTTGGGGATTCACGTTAACACAGCTCAACGCTTATTGGACTTCCAGCTTGAGCGTATCAAACCTGCCGCGACGCAATTGCTGGCTGCTATTGAGCAGGAAAACCACACCCTATTGCAGCAACGCCCCGCCTTGAATCGCTTTTTTGCAGGGGAAGTGCGCTGCTTACGCGCCATTTTTCATGTCATTATCAACGATATGGTGCAGCGTTTACGATAATGCACCTATGAATGCTCTACCAACCTCTCCGAACGCTTCCCCAGCATCTCCCCCAACGCCATCCGCGACGTTGCCGCCACCAATGCACGGCTTAATTTGCGCGGCGCAAACAATACGTTGTCCACAAACTCTTGATTGCTAAACACAATATCATCCGCTGTTGGTGCGTAAGCGCTGCCACGACTGATACGTGCTACCCGCCCCAAATTCACCCCACGCCCATCATCCAAAATCAACAGATGCGGGCAAAGCTGCCGATACGGGTCAGGTCGGGGAAAATCCACAATCGCCAGCAACACCAAAGGCTTACCCGGAAAATGCACGCCCGCATTGATTTCAGTCGAATGGATTTCCACCACATACAGCGGTTGCCCAATCAGACCCCGTAATTGCTCCACTTGTTGGTGATAAGCCATTGATGGCCATAACGCTTCATCATCGTTCATTGTCTTGCCGATATAATGTTCAATTTACAGAAAGCCTAGCATGTTAGGATATACTATTTATACCCTATCAATACGCTAGGAAACGCCGAGATTTATGACACAGGATACACGTCTTGAGCAATTAACGCAGTGGGTCAACAGCCTGCCTAACTGGGAGCACGCCGTCTTGGAACCTGCTTCGGCAGATGCCAGTTTCCGGCGTTATTTTCGCGCCCGTGGCACTGACGGGACTGCCATTTGCATGGATGCCCCACCCGACAAAGAAGACATTCGCCCATTTGTGGAAGTCACCCACCTGCTGGCTGCAACCGGCGTCCATGTCCCGCAATTGTTAGCGCAAAACTTGCTAGATGGCTTTCTGTTACTAGAAGACTTGGGCAATACCAGCTACCTCAGCCAGCTTACTCCCGCCACCGCCAAAGATTTGTATGCTGATGCCCTGCACGCGCTATTGCAACTTCAGCAAGCCGACTGTGACCACTTACCCGCTTACAACGAGCGTACTTTACGCCGCGAAATGGAGCTAATGCCGGAATGGTTTCTGAAAACCCACCTCGGCTTTACCGAGGCAGAAATTCCGCACGAACTGATTCAACAAACCTTTGAAGACCTGATCGAATCGGCTATCGGGCAACCTGTAGCATTCGTACACCGCGATTACCACAGCCGCAATCTTATGGTCACAACCGCCAATAACCCCGGCATTATTGATTATCAGGATGCACTATTAGGACCTGCGACCTACGATCTGGTTTCCTTGCTGCGTGACTGCTACATCGTTTGGCCGCAAGCGCAGGTGGAATGGTGGGTCGATTGTTACCGCAAAGAAGCCATTGCTGCGGGTGTGTTACCGCCAGTAGATCAGCAAACCTACCAGCAATGGTTTGATCTCATGGGGCTGCAACGCCACCTAAAAGTGCTGGGGATTTTTGCTCGCCTCAATCACCGTGACGGCAAACCAGGCTACCTCAATGACTTGCCCTTGGTGCTGAGTTACGTGCTGGAAATCGGCTCACGCTACCCCGAAACCAGCGAGCTGATCGAGTGGATGCGGCGGGCAGGCATTCCCAAACGCATCGGCACGGTTCACATTCCAGACTGATGAATGTTATGAAAGCCATGATTCTCGCCGCCGGGCACGGCACACGGATGCGCCCCCTGACCGACCACACCCCCAAACCCTTGCTACCTGCTGGCGGCAAGCCGCTGATCGTGTGGCACATCGAAAAACTCGCCCGTGCAGGTTTTCGCGACATTGTAATCAATCTGGCATGGCTGGGCTGGAAAATCCCTGAAGCCTTGGGCGACGGTTCGCGCTGGAACGTCAAGCTGCACTATTCCGACGAGCAGCAAGCAGGCGCATTGGAAACGGCGGGTGGCATTGTCAAAGCCCTGCCCTTGCTGGGTAATGAGCCGTTTCTGGTGGTGAATGGCGATGTGTGGTGCGCTTACCCGTGCCTGCCCTACACGTTAGCGGCTAGCGACCTCGCGCACTTGGTACTGGTCGACAACCCCGTGCATCACCCACAAGGCGATTTCGGCTTACACCAAGGGCGTGTCAGCAGCAGTGGCGAAGTAATTGCTCACATCCCGATGAAGAACCTCACCCCCCGCCCCCCTCTCCTTGACAGGCGAGGGGGAGAAAGAGTGACATTTCTTAGCCCCTCTCCTGTCAAGGAGAGGGGTTGGGGTGAGGTTCTTTACACCTTCAGTGGCATTGGCTATTACCGCCCCGAACTGTTCGCCGGATTGCCTCAAGGCAAGCACCCACTCGCCCCCTTGCTACGCCAAGCGATGCAGTCACATCAAGTCAGTGGGGAATATTTCGCGGGCGACTGGCGCGACATCGGCACACCCGAACGGCTGGCAGAATTAGACCACGACTTATCCAGCAACGCGGTTTCTAATTTGCACCAAGGCGAATAATGCCCAGCCACATCTGCCGCCAATACCTGTTTGAAATCTTCCCACGCAATCCAGCGAGTAGCCGCCACTTCGAGCGGATTGGGTATCGGCTCATCTAAGGTACGCGCTAACCATACTGGGCATATTTCATTTTCGACCACGCCCCCGTATTCACAACGGTATTGAAAATCAGGTAAGGCTTCTTGCAAGTCATACACCTGCATTCCCAACTCCAGCGCGACCCGCCGTTGAATCGCTTCTGCCACTGACTCACCCAAGGCGGGATGCCCACAGCACGAATTTGACCAGAAACCGGGCCATGTCAACTTGCTAAAACTGCGCTGTTGCAGCAGCAACTCCCCCGCCTGATTGAAAATAAACACGGAAAATCCCCGGTGTAACGGAGTTTCCAGTGTATGCACTTGGCTTTTCGGCAGCGTTCCCAGCACAGCGTTGTGCTGATCGACGAGTACGACCTGTTCTTCCATCAACGTATCAGGTGGGGTGAACGTATTCACGCGGATCGTCACGGTAGCCCCCTTCCACGCCTTTAACAACGACGGCGACCGCATCGTGCGCGTGCAAACTTTCCATGTGATTGACGCGCAACCAGAAATCACGCACCGAAATATCATCGTTCAAAGCATTTTTCAGACGACGCGCCGCGTCTTCGCAGAACATCAGATTCGCCGCATTCAAACGCGCAAACTCTTGCTCATCTTCGCGTTTCACTGTGGCTTGCACAGGGGTTTTAAGCGCCGCTTCCACTCGGTCAATCAGGCTGGTAATGGGCAGTGTGCGTACTTTTTCCGCCAATTTTACCCGTACTTGCGCGATGCTGCGTTGACTATGCGGGGTCGCCCGAATGCCGTTGGTTGTTCCTAACCAGTCGAAAACGCTGTTCGCATCGACTACGGCAGCATCGCCAAAGGTTTCGCGGAAACCTTCCTGAATCAATTGCCGCGCTAACGCCGCCGAACACGGGCAAGTGGAAGAGTACGGCACTTCCACGCTGACTTCGGTATCAATCTGCCCATTGCGCAACGTGGCAGCGACTTTTACGGGATAGTTTTTCCAACCACTGTTATCACTCAATAGGGAATTACGGCGCTCGAAATAATCAAAACGGCATTCCAAATAAGCGGCATCACTCAAACCACCGTGGGTATCGACGAATTGCGAAATGGTGGCACGCAAGACTTCGGGGGTCAGGTCATTCATGCCAAGGAGTGTGTCTAGCGCCACGTATAAGCGCGACATGTGAATACCCTTGCTGTTAGGGTCAATCAAGTTAACGTAAGCCTGAACCCGTGCCAGCGTTTGCACGCGCTCACCGTTGGGGCTACGCAAAAAGACCGGCAGCTCAATCTGGCTCATTCCCACCCAGTTGAGCGTTCCTTTAGCACCTGCGAGGGGTTGCTTGGCAACATCCGGCATAGCGGCAACCGCACAGGGCAATTCCTGGCAGGCATTTGTAGACATCATGTGAATTCCTCTTAGTCAAGGCTTGGCTCTATGGCTAGCACAGTAGCAAAATGACCAGCACTATGACAATTTACCTAGAGCAGGCGTTGATTAAAGGGCTTTACGCTGCACATGGAAATACCCCAGAAAGGAGTGGTAGACCGGCCAGATAACAATACTGCTAAGCAATGAAGCCCAATACAGCCAACCGAGATTACTGCCTCTGCCAGTCACCTGTGATATCCACAGATTCACCAACATATAAACACCGAGAATCGCAAATAATAGCGCCAACTGCTGCATAAAAGCTTCGGGCGTCATCCGCAAACTCAAACGCACAGCCAGATAAGTGACTAACACGTACCCTAATGCATGTTGCCCCAATAAAGAGCCGTACAAGGTATCAACGATCAAGCCAATCGCAAACACCATCACCAGACTGATACGGTCACGAATAATCAGCGCCCAATGCACCAAGGTCAATGCCACCCATTCAGGACGCCAAGCAGCAACGGATTCCCCCCAAGGAATCACCAATAACACCATCGCCAGAATCAGTGTTAGTAATACCGCACCGGGAAAACGGGGATCGTTAACGGGCATCTAACACCCCTCCTGCTGGCGGCTGTCTGGCAGTGTCATCAGACGGCTTCTCCCACACCAAAAGCACTTCGCGTACTGCTTCGTAATCGACTGAGGGCATTGCCCAGACCGTCGCAAATAAATCACCCTGCTTGAATTCCACGCCTTTGGGCAGCACGGTGGCAATCTCATAACCAGCGGGAAACAAACCACCTAAGCCAGATGAAACAAACACATCACCCTCTTTAACGGTGCTACTGGCGGGCAAATTCGTAATCTCTATCGGGCGTCCGCGCCCATGACCATTCGCCAAGCCACGTTCGCCAGTACGTTGATTTTGCACAGGAATGGAATGTTCGCGATCAATCAATTGCATCACGCTGGCATCAAACGGAGTAACACTCACCACTTGCCCGTAGATTTTATTGCCATCCAACACCACTTGGCTTTCCTTCACCCCATCGCGACTGCCCTTATTGAGCGTCACCAAACCACGCACCGGGTCTTGGGCAACCTTGAAAATTTCAGCCATTAAAAAGGTATGAGTTTCGCGAGGTGCTGCATTCAGCATGGCACGCAAGCGCTGATTTTCTGCATGTACCTTATTAAAGTCTTGCTGCTGGGCGGAAAGCATTTGCACCTGCTGCTTCAGTGCCAAATTTTCATCCGACAACTGACGTTGCGCGGAAAAGAAGCCACTGGAACGCTGATAAGCCCGTTGCGGGAAATCAACTCCGTATAACAGTGGGTAAACCATCATGGTTGCCAGTGTGCGCACCGGTGCTAACGCCTTGGAATTACGGTTATCCACGGCCATTAACACCAGTGCAACAAGAATTAGCACCATAAACCGGAACGAAAACCCCGGTGTGGCATGATAATTGGTGTCGTTAATGGTCGCCTCCGCTGCTGCTTGTCATTCAGCTTGCTGATCAGTCGGTAGCGAGGAAGTTAACGCCTTCTTCTTCCATGATCTCCAGAATCTTACCGCCACCACGCGCCACGCAAGTCAGCGGATCATCGGCAATCACCACTGGGATTCCGGTTTCTTCCATCAATAAACGGTCTAAGTCGCGCAATAACGCCCCACCACCCGTCAGAACGATACCACGATCGGCAACGTCAGCCGCCAATTCTGGCGGGGTTTGTTCCAAAGCCGTTTTCACTGCGCTGACAATACCAAACAGCGGTTCTTGCAACGCTTCGAGGATTTCATTGCTGGTCAGGGTGAAACTGCGGGGTACGCCTTCTGACAGGTTACGTCCCTTCACTTCGATTTCCAGCAATTCCTTGCCGGGGTAAGCCGAACCGATTTCGCATTTAATCCGTTCAGCCGTCGCCTCACCAATTAACATGCCGTAATTACGGCGCACATAGCTGATGATTGCATCATCCAAGCGATCACCACCGATACGTACTGATGCCGAGTAAACGATACCACGCAGTGACATAATCGCCACTTCGGACGTACCGCCGCCAATGTCCAATACCATAGAACCAATCGCTTCATCGACCGGAATGCCCGCACCAATCGCCGCAGCCATCGGCTCTTCAATCAGATAGACCTTACGCGCACCCGCCCCCAATGCGGAATCTTTAATCGCACGGCGTTCCACTTGGGTGGCACCACACGGCACACAAATCACCACTCGCGGGCTAGGGCGTAAAATACGACCCGCATCCACTTTACGGATAAAATGCTGTAACATTTTCTCAGTGTAGGTAAAGTCCGCAATCACGCCATCTTTCATGGGACGAATCGCGGTGATATTCTCAGGGGTTCGCCCCAACATTTTCTTGGCTTCCGTTCCCACGGCTTCGATCGACTTGGGACCACCCGGACCACGATCTTGACGGATAGCAACGACAGAAGGTTCATCCAGTACGATGCCTTTGCCACGCATATAAATCAGGGTATTGGCGGTGCCCAGGTCGATGGAAATATCATTGGAAAATAAACCTGATAAGGCTTTGAACATAATCTAATCAATCCGGCTTAAAGCTAAATAAAGGGAGTACTTGAACACGTCCTGTGTGACTGTCGTTTTTCCGCGAACAGGCTAACCGCTGGGCAGCCCCCAAAATAATTCGCTAAATGTAACAACCACCATCACTTTGGGCAAGCCGACTTGTGTGATAAGTTCACGTTCCGGCTAAAATGGGTGCTTTTTAGCAGATTAAGCCGCATTTAGAAAGCAATTCTCGCTGTGT
>CAYNNA010000045.1:0-20624 GCA_964398375.1 uncultured Thiothrix sp. | reverse complement strand
AATGAACCACAGGGCTGGGTGCGAGATTTTTAGGATGCTCTGAATCGCTGGCAAAGCGTTTGCCGCTGTCAGCTTCGATAACTTGCCGATACACTTCAAAGGCGGGTTGGTAATCGAGCGTGGTAATGGTGTTGTTGTATGCGCCGGTTACAAAGAATGGTCCGGCGAATTTGTGCCAACCGTGTTCGATACCGATGCTGAGTGGCAATTCGATGCAGGTGAGTTGGGCGCAATCCATCCGCAAGCCTTGGTTGCTAAACAGGCAGGGCTTTTGTACAAAACTGAGGGAGCCAGCCCCACCGCCGATATACTGATAATGTCCGCCAAAAACTTCATACAGGCTTTCTAACAGCGTTCCTATGCGTTTGCTCAGACCATCAACCAAAGTGACTAGTGTGGCATTGGTGGGTGTTTGTGCGGACAGGGCTTCTATGGCGGAGAAATAGTCTGCATCAGGGTCTGATAGCTGTTCGACATGGTATACCTGACAGCTAAGCGGTAAGGCGCAGACCACACTGCCTTGTTGCAGGCTTTGTCCATTGGCAATGATTTCAGGAAAGATACCGCCAAAGATGGGGATGGGAAGTGCCTGTAAATGGGTATCGAGTTGTGCCGGGGTGAAGCCGTTGGCATCGGCAGCGAGTATTAAGATACTTTTTGCCCCAGCCGTGACGGCGTTATCCAGCAATTGCAGCAAGCCCTCGCAACTACCACTGTGATCGACGAAGATTTGAGCAGGTGTCATGTGCATGGGTCAGTGTTCCTATTGTTAGTTTATTATTTTCATGAGATTAGCGACTCATTATAGATAATCATCTTTTCATAAGAAAGTTCTATCTTTGCTGATGGCATCTAACCGTTTAACTAACTTTTGTTGCTGTTTTTTCTGATTTGTGTATAGAATTATTATATAGAAAAATAATAAGCCGACACTATTCCCCTAACAATGAGGACAACAAGAATGAAACTCTCTACGCATGTTCAAGGCGATTTTACCATCGCAACCATTGGCGAAACCCGTATGGATGCTGCCATTGCTCCCGAACTCAAACACCAAATTAGTCAATTGTTCACTGACGGTGCTACCCGCATTGTGCTGGATCTTAGCCAGGTACAATTTATGGACAGTAGCAGCCTTGGGGCGTTAGTCAGTCTGTTGAAAATGGTGGGTAATCGCGGTGATCTGATTGTTGTCGGTGCCAAAGGCATTGTCGCTGATCTGTTTAAGTTGACTCGCATGGATCGCGTGTTCCGTATGGCTGATAGTGTTGAGACAGCACTAAGTGCTGTTGCTGCCTAATTGATTGCGTATCACTCAACTGAGGAGGGGCTTTCATGAAAGCGATGATTCTGGCAGCCGGTAAAGGGACGCGGGTACGCCCCATTACCAACGAAATGCCGAAACCGATGATCCCGATCCTGCGCAAGCCGGTGATGGAATCCATTGTGGAGCTGTTACGCGCCCACAGTGTGCGTGAGATTGTGGTCAATACCAGCCATCTGGCGCCAGTGATCGAAAACTATTTCCGCGATGGCAACCAATTGGGTGTGCACATTGCTTATTCCTACGAAGGCTACATGACCGAAGACGGGCTGGAAGGCAAAGCCCTCGGTTCGGCAGGTGGTATGAAGCGTATTCAGGAGTTTTCCGGTTTCTTTGATGAAACCTTCATCGTGCTGTGCGGGGATGCTTGGATTGACCTCGACATCAGTGCTGCTCTACGTTGGCACAAAGAAAAGGGCGGTATTGCCACCATCATCCTGCAAGAAGTGCCGCACGCGGAAGTTCACAAATACGGCGTAGTGAAACTCGACGAGCACCAGCGCATTGTGCAGTTTCAAGAAAAGCCCAAACCGGAAGAAGCGGTTTCCAACACCATCAATACCGGTATTTACATTTTCGAGCCGGACATTTTCCAGTACATCCCTGCCGGAATCGAATACGACATCGGTGGTCAACTGTTCCCCGCGCTGGTCGCAGCCGGCGAGGAATTCTATGGCTTGCCAATGGATTTCCAGTGGGTCGACATCGGCTCTGTCCCTGACGTATGGGCAGCAACCCGCATGGCACTACAAGGCAAGATCAAGGGCTTCCGTATGCCCGGCAAACAGGTGAAACCGGGGATCTGGACAGGCATCAATGTGAGTGTCAACTGGGATCGGGTCAAGATCAAACCGCCGGTTTACATTGGTAGTAGCAGTAAAATCGAAGCGGGTGTGGAAATTACCGGGCCGTGCATGATCGGTGCGAACTGCGTGATCGAATCCGGTGCGGAAATCAGCGAATGCCTGATTAGCGATTACACCCGTATCGGCGGCATGGCATCGCTGGACAATAAGCTGGTTTTCGGTGGCGACTGTATCTCACCAGATGGCAGCGTCCTGAATCTGGGCGAAACCCAAATCCGCTGGCTGGTCGATGATATGCGCCGGGTACTGAATCCTAGCGACATCCACGACATGCTGCTGTTCAGCAATATGCTGACCTTCCATCAAGTCCAAGCGTGGGAAAAGGAGGCAGCGTGATGGACATGCAATATCAGGAATACAACATCCGCCTTTCCATCGACAGCCGTCTGGAACAAGTGCGGGTGCTTTCCGGCGCATTGCGTGGCATCGGGCAAGAGTTGTCACTGTCCGCAGAACAATTGGGGCAACTCGAACTGATGATGGTGGAAGCCGTCAACAATGTGATCGAACATGCTTACCAGATGCAGGGTGGTAATGACGTGCAGGTGCGGGTGGAATACAGCCCACAGGAAGTGCATTTGGTGATTTCTGACCGTGGTCACACCATGCCGGATGAACTGCATAGTTCGGCTCGCGATATGCCTAACCCGGAAGACTTGCCGGAAGGTGGCTGGGGGATGGGGCTGATTCACTTGCTGGCGGACTCCATTCGTTACAGCAGTGATGCCAAGGGCAACCATCTGCACGTTAGCAAGCAGTTGGTGTGATATGAACTGGCTATCCCGTGCCTTGCTGCTGGCGGTATTCCTGTTGATACAGGGGTGCAGCGTGTTGCCAACAACACCGCCGGATACGGCAAATGTCGCGGGTTCACTCAATGGCACTTGGGAATTTCTGCCTTCCGGTAGCGCAGAGATGCCAGCGAATAACGCCCGCTGGCAGCGTATCCGTGTTCCCGGCAACTGGTCTACGCAGGGGTTTGACCATCACGGCATGGCGTGGTATCGCTTCCATTTCCATGCTGACGTTGCACCTGAGATCATTTCCAGCCTGCATTTTGGTGGGGTCGATTACTTCGCCGATGTGTGGTTGAACGGGCAGAAACTCGGTGCACACGAAGGCTATTTCCAAACCTTTTCCTTCGACGTGACCCCACACATCAAGGCAGGGCAAAACACCCTGCTGGTGCGGGTTAACAGTCCGTTGGAAAAGCCCGAAGATTTCTCACTGCGCAAACGGCTGATCAAAGGCATTTTTGCGCATCACGATACCCGCCCCGGTGGTGCATGGTCGGAACGTGGGCAGGAACAGAATACTGGCGGTATTTGGGGTGAGGTGCGTTTGCAGCAGTCAGCGCAAGTGCAATTGCAGCCACAACAAGTGCAGGTGCAAGCCATCAAGGGACTGGAACAATGGCGGGTCAAGGTCGATCTGGATGTGCTGGGCAAATTGCCAACGGGGGCGCAGTTGCAGTGGTCAGTCGGTGAGTGGCAAGGCATAAGCCCAGTCCATTCCGTGCTTACCATCCCTATCACTCATCCCAAACTCTGGAATCCCAAAGGTTATGGCGACCCCAACCTTTACACCCTCACCGTCAGCGCGGTACACAATGGCAAGGTGCTAGACAGCTTCCAGCGCAGTATCGCCTTCCGCAAGGTCGAGCGTTCCCCGCAAGGCATCTGGAAGGTCAATCACCAGCGTATCCTGCTCAAAGGTACTAATTACATCGCCCATCAATGGCTGAGCGAGATGAAAACGGACGATTTTCGCCGCGACATCCAATTGATGCAGGATGCCCACATCAACACCGTGCGTGTTCACGCCCATATTACCGCGCCGGAGTTTTATCGCCTGTGCGATGAAACTGGGCTGATGGTTTGGCAGGATTTCCCGCTGCAATGGGGCTATCAGGATACCGCCGAATTCCATCAACAAGCCGTTTCCCAAGTGGGTGACATGATTCGCCAGTTCGGGCATCACCCCTCCATCATCCACTGGACGTTGCACAATGAACCGCCGTGGGATGCGGACTGGATGAAGTGGAAATACAAGGATTACGACCCGCAGCAAAACAAGCGGCTGGACGATAAACTGTACCAGACAGCCACGGCACTGGATAACACCCGCCCGATTACCGCAGTTTCTGCCACTAAGGAACACCCTTGGTTAGGCTGGTATTCCGGTCACTGGCTGGATTACGCTAAGCCGACCAAACTGCACACCATTTCTGAGTTCGGGGCGCAAGCCTTACCGGATCGCTTCACGCTGGCAAAAATTTTGGGTGAAGAGCCAGAATTGCCTACCAGCAACGCCGATTGGAAACAGTGGGAATACCACAATTTCCAGCGTAAAGAGACCTTGGAAATCGCCAAAGTGCCACAAGGCAAAACGCTGGAACAATTCATTGCCAACACTCAGCACTATCAGGCGCAACTCACGCAACTGGCAGCCGAATCCTACCGGCGGCAGGCGTATCAGCCAGTCGGCTCGCTATTTCAGTTCATGCTGGTTGAAAACTGGCCTTCCATGAATTGGGCGGTGGTCGATTTTTGGCGCAAACCCAAACCCGGTTATTACGCCTTACAACGTGCCTACCAGCCGGTTCTGCCCAGCCTTGCTTGGAATAAGGTGAATTACGCGGCTGGCGAACCCGTGACGGTCGGTGCATGGGCGTTGAATGGCAGCCTTGCGCACTTGCCGAATGCCCAGTATCGGCTCACGCTCTGGCAGGGCAGGCAACAGCGCGATACCCAACGTTGGTCATTTGAGCTTGCACCCGATAGCCACCGGCATTTGCGTGATTACACCGTGCCGGTGCAGCAGCCGGGCAAGTATCGCCTTGCAGCCGAGATTACCGATGCGCAGGGTAAAGTCATTAGCCGTAACGAATACCGCTTTACCATCCAATCACAATAATAAGACGCACTGTTATGGGATTCTATTTCGACAAGTTTGAAGACCGTCAGCCGGAACCACCGCTCGAATATTCGGCAGTGACGGAAGGCATCTGGCAATTCCTCGCGGTCATCGTCATGACCTTGGGTGCATGGTATTTGTGGTGGCGTTGGACAGAATCGCTTAACCCGGATGCATTATGGTACGCCATTCCGCTGCTGGTGGCAGAAACCGCCTCCTATTTCGGGCTGGGTTTGTTCGTGTTCAACCTGTGGAAGGTGAAAGACTACGAGCAACTGCCCCCGCCCGCCAATTTCAATGAAGTGGTACGCCCCGATCACGCTGAAGATCGCCCGATCAAGGTGGATGTGTTTTTCCCCACCTACAACGAAGAGGTGGAGCTGGTACGGCTGAGTCTTCGTGATGCCAAAAAGGTCACGTACCCGCATCCGATTGAGCTGAAAATCTTCGTGCTAGATGACGGCAAACGCCCCGCGATGCGTCAGGTTGCCGAAGAAGAAGGCGTGGGTTACATCACTCGCAGCAGCAATATCGGTTTCAAAGCAGGCAACCTGCGCAATGCGATGGAGCAAACTCACGGTGATTTCATCGTCATCTGTGACGCAGACACACGCCCGTTTCCGACGATACTCGAACACACGCTGGGCTATTTTCGTGACCCGGATGTGGCGTGGGTACAAACCCCGCAATGGTTCTTTGATTTGCCCGAAGGCAAACGCCTACCAGATGTTTGGGGCAACTATTTAAAAGCGCCGGGGCGTTGGCTCGGTAAAGGTGTAGAGGCGATCTTCGGCGAAATACGTGTCGGCGAAGACCCCTTCGTGAATGAGCCGAAAATGTTCTATGACGTGATTCAGCGTCGCCGCAACTGGGCGAATGCCTCATTCTGTTGCGGGGCGGGTTCGATCCACCGCCGTGAAGCTGTGATGGAAGCCGCCCTCAAATGCTACGCTGACACCATCGAAAAGCAGGTTGGCAAACAGTCCAAACAGTTGCAGAAACTGATGGGCGGGGAAGCTCTCGATAGCGGTCTGGTGCAGGAAATGCGTCATCAGGTGGCGGGGGAGGAAGAGTTTACCCCGTACCGTTTCCACGTTTCCGAAGACATTTACACCTCAATTGTGTTGCATTCGGATGAAGACCGTCACTGGAAATCGGTGCTGCACCCGACCGTTGAATCCAAGATGCTTTCCCCGCAAGACCTGCTGAGCTGGACGGTGCAACGTTTCAAATACGCAGGCGGCACGCTCGATATAGTGGCGAATGACAGCCCCATGACCCGCAAGGGCATGAGCTTGGCGCAACGCCTGATGTACGGGGCAACGGCATGGTCATACCTCGGCGGTATCTGGAACTTGATCTTTTTGGCAGCACCGCTGGTTTACCTGTTTAGCGGCATTGCCCCAGTGAGTGCGTATACCGGCGACTTTTTTCTGCACATTTTACCGTTCCTGATTGCAATGGAACTGGCGTTTATGGTGGGGACGTGGGGAATTGCAGGCTACCGTTCCAAAGCCAGTTACCTGTCTTTCTTCCCCGTCAACTTGCGGGCAATCTGGACGGTGTTGAAGGGCGAGCAAATCAAATTCCCGGTGACACCCAAAGACCGACAGGAAGGCAATTTCTTTCATCTGGTATTGCCGCAGTTTGCGGTGATTGTGCTGACTTTGCTGGGGCTGGTGTATGCCACGGTGCAGTATTTCGTGCTCGACAACAACGACTATTCACTGGGCGGGATTTTGGTCAATGTGTTCTGGGGATTGAACAATATTATCGCGTTGAGCGGGATTGTGCTGGCAGCATTCTGGCAGCCGGATGAAGACCCTCACCCCCAGCCCCTCTCCCGCGAAGCGGTAGAGGGGAGCAAGATGGCAACAGCATCACCCTGATCTTGAAGCCCCTCTACCGCTCTGCGGGAGAGGGGTTGGGGTGAGGGTTTTTAGAGCATAACAATAATGAGGTTATTGCATGAGTTTCAAACAGAATCTGGTTCGCGCCCGCAGCCACATCATTTTTCTGACTGGGCTGGTGACGGCTTTCGGGTTGGTCGGCTGGCTGGAGGGTATCAGTATGGGGAGTGCCAACACGCCCGAAGCGGTCATTGAAACCAGTTCAACTATCAATATTGCCCCCACCCGTCCGCTAACCGCGCAGGAAATGGAATGGGCAAAGACCGCTTGGAAGTATTTTCAGAACAACACCGTGACTGAAACCGGGTTGGTTAATTCCGTGGACAAGTACAATGCATCTACCTTGTGGGATACCTCATCCTACCTGATGGCGGTGATTGCGGCACAACGGCTGGGGATCATTGATCAGAACGAATTCGATGCCCGCATTTTCAAGGCACTGGATTCGCTGGCAAAACTGCCCTTGTTTGAAGGCAAGCTGCCCAACAAATCCTACAACACCATTTCCCTGCAAATGGTGGATTACAACAACCAGCCCAGTGAACAGGGTATTGGTTGGTCAGCCATCGACATTGGGCGGGTGCTCGTACCGTTTAATATATTGGCTTGGCATTACCCGCAACACACGCAATCGGTCAAACAAGTCATCGCAAGCTGGGATACTTCGCCGATGCTGGTGGCGGGTACGATGTACGGGGCAGCGGTTGATAATAAAGGCAAAACCGAATACCCACAGGAGGGGCGTTTGGGCTATGAGGAATACGCCGCTAAATCCTTTAACCTGATGGGGGCGGATGTTTCCACCGCCTTGCGTTATACCGATTTTCTCAAGTTTGTGGAGATTGAAGGTATTTCAGTCGCCACCGATAGCCGTGACCCGCTGCAATACGGCGCACACAACTACGTGGTCAGCGAACCGTATATCCTCGATGGCATTGAATTTGGCTGGGATCACCTGTCGCAGGAACTGGCATGGCGGGTTTATCAAGCGCAGGAAAAACGGTTTGCCAGCACTGGCATTCTGACCGCTGTGTCGGAAGACAATATCGACCAAGCACCTTACTTCGTTTACAACACCGTGTTTACCAGTGGCAAGCCTTGGAATGCGATTACTGAAAAGGGCGAGGATGCCAGCCAGTTCAAAACGCTGAGCACCAAAGCGGCATTTGGCTGGCACGCACTTTACGAAACTGACTACACCCGGCAATTGGTGGAGAAGGCGGCAACCTTGGCTGACCCAGAACGCGGTTGGTATTCCGGTGTGTACGAGGTGAGTGGTCAGCCAAATAAAGCGATTACTGCCAACACCAACGGCATTGTTTTGGAAGCGTTGGCGTATAAGCAGACCGGGCAATTGATGAAACTGGGAAAATAATCATATTTCCCGATTTAACACCCGCTTAAGAGCGTCGGCATCAAACTCCGCCGTCACGATGGATTTGCCCAATGATTTCATCAAAATGAGGCGCAAGGAGCCATCCAGCACTTTTTTATCCACGGACATATAACGGGTGAAGTCGTCGCCCGTCATTTGTGCTGGCGGGTCTACCGGAAGCTTGGCACGTTGCAGGATGTGGCGGGTATAAGCTACGTCCTCCGCTGAGAGCCAGCCCATTTGCTGCGACAGTTCTGCTGCCATCACCATGCCAGTGGCGACTGCTTCGCCGTGCAGCCAGTTGCCGTAACCCATTGCCGCTTCAATGGCATGTCCAAAGGTATGCCCCAGATTTAGCAAGGCGCGTTGCCCGGATTCGCGTTCATCTGCCGCTACCACTTCCGCTTTGTGTTCACAGGAACGGAAAATCGCATAGGTCAATGCTTCTGGGTCACGTGCTAGTAGCTTATCCATATTGGTATCCAGCCATTGCAGGAAGGCAGGATCACGGATCAGACCGTATTTCACTACTTCCGCAATCCCGGCACTCAGTTCACGGTCTGCCAACGTATTCAGGCTATCGGTGTCGATCAGCACGCATTGCGGTTGGTGAAAGGCACCGATCATGTTCTTGCCGAGCGGGTGGTTTACGCCGGTTTTGCCACCTACCGAGGAGTCGACCATTGCCAGCAAGGTGGTGGGAATTTGGATGAAATTGATCCCGCGTTGATAACTCGCTGCCGCATACCCCGTCATATCACCGACTACCCCGCCACCGAGTGCGATCAGGGTGGTTTTGCGATCAGCTTTGTGTTCCAGCAAGTGGGTGTAAATCTGGTTGAGTACGTCGAGGTTTTTGTATTCTTCACCGTCAGGCAAAATCACCGCAGAATGTTTCAAGCCGCTCAGTAAACGCTGGGTGGCTTCCAGATACAGTGGCGCAACGGTGGTGTTGGATACGACGACCGCACTTTTGCCGCGAATGTGTGGGGTGACTAATTCGGCCTGTTGCAGCAAGCCCTGCCCAATGTGAATCGGGTAACTGCGGTCGCCAAGGTCAAGGTTGAGCGTTTGCATGAGATACATCCTGTAATTGTTTGAGTTTGTTGTGAATGTCGCGCAGGATGACGTTCACTTTTTGTTTGCCAGTCGGCACGACTAAATCAGCGACTTCCAGATAATACGGTTCGCGGGTTTTCAATAAGTTGCGCAGGGTTTGCAATGGATTCTCCGTTTGCATCAAGGGACGGCTGCGGTCATGTTTGATGCGTTGAAAGAGTTGGTCGGCGGAGGCTTTCAAGTAGATGACGCAGCCGCCGGTTTTGATGTGTTGGCGGTTGGTTTCGCGCAAAATACTACCGCCGCCCGTGGCAAGTAAGATATTAGGCATAGCGGTGAGTTCGGCGATGACGTGTTCTTCACGCTCACGAAAGCCAGCCTCTCCTTCAAGCTCAAAGATGGTGGGAATGCTGACACCCGTGCGCTCTTCGATCACCTTGTCGGAATCGTAGAAGGTTAGGTTCAGTTTTCGCGCAAGTTGTCTGCCTATGGTGGATTTTCCCGCGCCCATTAATCCCACCAGAATGATACTGTTTTGCATGGGGGATTTATGCCAGCACTGGGCGCGGGAATCAAGCAGCTTGTCTGATTGAGTTAAGATTTACCGTCCACAATTTTCGGGGTAACGAAGATCAGTAGCTCACGATTCTTGTTGCTGTTGTTGTCGGTACGGAACAGTCTGCCTAATACCGGTACATCACCCAATACGGGAACTTTGGTTGTGCCACTGAGGTTTTCTTCCTCATGCACGCCACCAAGTACTACTGTTTGACCATTTTCCACCAATACTTTGGTCTGGACTTCACGGGTATTGATGCTGGGTACACCGGAGAAAATTTGCCCGACTGTATCTTGATTGACTTTTAAATCCATAGAAATGTGTTCATCTGGGGTGATTTGCGGCGTTACCTCAAGACTTAATACCGCTTTTTTGAACGCAACGTTCGCCGCACCGCTCGAAGAAGCTTGCAAGTAAGGAATTTCAACACCTTGTTCGATGATGGCCTTGGTTTGGTTGGAGGTGATCACCCGTGGGCTGGAAATGGTTTCGCTCTTGCTTTCGGCTTGTGAAGCAGAGAGTTCGAGGTCGACCAAAAAGTCTTTACTCAAAATAGAGAAGCCGTAACTGCCAATCGCGCCAGTGACAGGTAAGTTGACGCTGAGGCGGTCACTGAGACCGGGAATGGTGACTGTGCTTTTACCTGTTGGGTCAGCAAGGGCTTTGGTGGCACTTTCCCAGTACTTGTCAGTGCCAGCACCAAGATGTCCGGTTCCCATGCCGATGCTGTCTTGATTGATCCACATGGGCGTGACGCCGAAACGTGCGCCGAGTTCTTTGCCGAAGGTGTCGTTGGCAATGACAATGCGTGATTCGATCAGGACTTGTTCGACCGGAACGTCCAGTGCTTTCACTAAATCGCGAATGGCTTTGACTTGCGTTGCCGTGTCTTGCACCAGCAGGGTGTTGGTGCGTTCGTCTACCGATACCTTGCCGCGTGGCGAGAGCAGGGATTGTTTGTCTTCGCCTTTGGACTTTTCAATCAGTGCCGACAGTTCAGTGGCTTTGGCAAAGTTAATGGCAATGTATTCTGTTACCAAGGGTTCCAGTTCTTGCTTGGCTTTGATGGATTGCAGTTCTTGCTGTTCCTTGGCGGTCAATTCGGCAGCAGGCGCGACCCAAATGACGTTGCCATTTTCACGCATCGCTAGGTTTTTGGATTCGAGCACGATGTCGAGTGCTTGATCCCACGGTACGTCTTTGAGGCGCACGGTAATATTGCCGCTTACGGTATCACTAACGACGATATTTTTGTCGGTGAAATCAGCCAGTAATTGCAGCACCGCCCGCACTTCGATGTCTTGGAAGTTGAGTGACAGTTTTTCGCCGGTAAAGGTTTTCTTTTTCTGTTCGCCTGCGAGTTTTTCTTCGGCTGAGACTTTGAGTTTGTCGATGTAAACGGTGTATTCGTTGCCGTTGCGCTTGGTGCGGTGTTCAAAACCTTCATGGCTGGAAATGCGGATCTGTGCGCCGTCATTGCGTTGTGCTACGTCAATGCTGCTGACGGGCGTGCCGAAATCCATGACATCCATGCGTTTTTGCAAATTGGCAGGCACATCAACATCCGCCAAGTTGACAGTAATGGTGTTGCCACTTTTGCTATCGCTGACATTCGCATTAGCAGATGGCAGATTAATGATTACACGCCCGCCACCATCCGGTTCACGGCGGAAATCGACACCTTGTAATTGCGAACCATTGTTTACGGGGGCGACGATGGGCTGTGGCGCTGGCGTAGCAACGGTTGCTAAGGGCGCAGGTTTTGCTGCAACCGGTGGCGCAACCACGGGTGTAGCGGCGGCGGGTGCAAGCTTAACAGGTGCTGGTATAGCCGATGCGGGCGGGGCGGCAGCATCAGGTGGCGTATACCAAGCGTAATCCTTGGGCAATGCAGCCGGAACGGGCAGTTCTGGTAATGGCACAGGTTTGCTTTGTGTCACTACGGGTGGTTTTTCTGTCGTTTGTGGTTGTGGTGGGATCACAAACGTGGGGGGTTGAGGCGCAAGATTTTGCGTCTCTACAGGGGCGGTTTTTGGTGTAGGCGTAAAATTATCAGCGCTTGCTTTGCCGCTGCGTTGGACATCGGGTGACGCTTGTGGCTTGCCGTTATTGTCAAACAACATGACAACGGTGTTGCCACGGGATTCTAGCGTGTGGTTGACCAAGCCGTTAAGGTGTACCACTACCCGTGCCTTGCCTTTATTATTGGCGGCATCAATAGTTTGCACTTGCCCTAAATTAATCGCTTTGCTGCGGGTATTGGGCGCAACTTCAGTTGCGGGAAAGTCAAAGACTAGCCGGGAAGGATTTTCCATGAGAAAACCTTGGGGCAATTGCACTGGGGAGCTGAATTGCAATTGGACTTCCGTTTTATTACCCGCTGCTTGTGCTGTGATACTTTGCAGTTGTTTGTCGGCTGCAAAAACCAAGCTACTGGCAGGGGTGCAGGCCATGAGAATTGCCAAAGCAACACTTTGCTTGATTGTTTTCATTTTGTTGCTAGTCCTGTTTATTATTTTTTTACATCGTTAAGGTCAGAGAGGGCAATGGCATTTTCCCGTTCTTTGAAACCACCAAAACCATTTTCCACCACTTCCTGAACCGTCACTTTGGTTTCTTCAACTTTGTTGATCTTGCCATGATTTTTACCGAGGTAATTGCCTGCACGGGCGCGGTGAATGGCACCATCTGGGATACGGATAAGTGCCCACAATGCGCCATTCTGGTTGAGTGTGCCAACCATGCGTAGGCTGTCCAGCGGAAAACCTTCCAGAAATTCAGGTACACGATTTGGGTCTGGCATAATGGCACTGCCGGGGTCTGCCACGGTATCAGGTGCGAGAATCTTGGCATCAAAGGGATTCAGTTCGTGTCCAGGGTAAATGAACCGTACATAAGGTTTGATTTCAGGAATCGGGTCAATAGGCGCGGCAGGTTTCGCCTTAACGCTTTGTACGTATTGTTCCAAGTCACTCATGTCACTATTACAGGCCGTTATTGATAATAATAAGCTAAAACCCGTCAAGAATTTAATAAAGGTGACGAATGGGGCTGGTGTTGGTATTTTCATCCCTTATTCCCCTTAGTGCTGCTGGCAACCTTGTTATTCGGTTTGGCAGGGGTGTCACCCCCAGTACCATCTTCTAAGTAGCGGTAGGTTTTTAAGGTCGCTTCTAAACGTAAGCGTCCACTTTTTTCTTCGGGTTTGAGGTCGATATTGTTAATAGTCACTATGCGTGACAGCCCGGAAATATCGCTTACAAAGGTTGCCAGTTCACGGTATGAGCCTTTTGCAATGATTTTAATGGGCTTTTCGGCGTAAAACTCCATGTGTATTTCATTTTGTGGCTCAAAAAGTTCTAATTCCAAACCGTTGGATAAGCCTTTTTCGGAAATATCCAGAATTAACCCTGGAATCTCGGTGTCGCTCGGTAATTGGCGTAACAATACGCTGAAAGAACGCTGCATTTCCTCCATTTGGGCTTGGTATTGTGGCAGTTGGCTAGCACGTTTTTGCTTGGTTTCAAAATCAGTGCGCAATTGTTGTTCTTTTGATTCAACATTGGCGAGTGTTTCTAATTCATCCACAATGACGAGTTGGTAGCCTAACAGCAAAATAATGATCATGATGAACCCTAGTGCCAGTGCCTTGATTGACCAAGAGACGCTACCGGGATCGTCTGCCAGATTGTTGAGTTCGTGCAGATTCATTTACCACCCTCCTGTTTTTTGTCCGATTTTTTGGTATCGGGAGGTGTGTCGGCAGCATCATCTTGGGTTTGACGCAGCAACTGGGTCACATCCAGTTTGAAATCCCTGAGTACCAATTCCTCATTGTCGCCTTCTTTTTTGGTGGAAATGACATTTAAGTTGGATGAACTCAGCCAAGGCGAAGCATCCAGACGATTCATGTAACTGGAAACTCGTGCGTAGGATTCGGCTTTGCCTTCGAGTTGTACCTTGGTTCCATCTTGTTTCAGGTAAAGCAGGTACATGCCTTTGGGAAGTGCATTCACCATTTCATCAAACAAATGCACGATAGCAGGGCGGGTGCTTTGCAAATCTTCGATCACTTGCATTCTGTCCAACAAGGCTTGGCGTGTGGCATCGAGTTGTTCAATTTCTTTGATTTGCTTATCCAGTTCGGCAATTTGCGTGGTTAAATATTGGTTGCGCTGTTCTTGGTATTCGATCGCGTATTGCATGTATTGGTGCGCACCAAACACCGCAGCAGCCGCCAACGCGGCACTACCGCCGACGAGGGTGAAAAACTGTTTCTTCTTTTCCTCACGCGCCTTTTCACGCCAAGGAAGGAGATTTAGACCAGCCATTATTCCAGTCCTCGCAGTGATAGACCTGCTGCAATCAGTAAGGCTTGCATGTCATTAGTGAAACGTACTGGGCTGACCCGCGACCCTAAGGCAACCCGCGTGAAGGGATTAATGACCCTGACCGGAATGCCGATGGTGGATTGAATTTGTTCGTCCACACCGGGGATACGGGCGCAACCGCCGCAAATCAGGATTTGTGACACACTGTCTTTCTGGCTGGAGGCGTAGTAAAACTGAAGAAAACGGTGCAATTGACGCACCATATTGTCTTTAAACGGTTCGAGCACTTCGGATACGTAGTTTTCCGGTAAGTTGCCTTCTTTTTTGGCTAAGCCAGCTTCTTGCCAGGTCAGCCCGTAGCGGTGCATGATTTCTTCGGTGAGTTGGCGTCCGCCGAAGGCTTGTTCGCGGGAAAAAGTTAGGCGGCTGCGCTCGAACACGCTAATGCCGGTCATGGTTGCGCCAAAGTCGACGATTGCCAGCGAATCGTTTTGATCCAACTCATTGGTCAGGTGACGCAGAACTTTTTCCAGTGCGTGGGTTTCGGTATCGACAATATCCACGGTTAAGCCAGCCATTTCGGCAGCGGCAACGCGAACTTCGACGTTTTCTGAGCGGGTCGCTGCGAGTAAAACATCCACGGTTTCCGGCGAATTAGCCGATGGTCCTAGAATTTCAAAGTCGTAATTAACCTCGTTCATGGGGTAGGGGATGTGTTGTTCGGCTTCCATTGACATTTGCGCTTCCAGTTCCGCTTGAGGGATGGAGGCAGGCATGGGAATGATTTTGCTAATTGCCATTGATGTGGGGATTGCCAAAGCGCAATGTTTTAGTTTGGAGCGGCTATCACGTAAGGCTTTGCGGATGGCTTCGCCCACCGGTTCCGGTTCCACTATGTCTTTTTCATTGGCAACCCCCTCCGGTAGTGGGGCAACGGCGTAACTTTCGATTCGGTAGTCGCGTCCCTTGCGGGTCATTTCCACCAGTTTGATGGCGGAAGAGCTGATGTCCAGACCGAGTAAGCTTTCTTTACGGGGATATATTGAAAACACAGGCAATTCCGAGGTTATTGTTATTATTAAACGTTATGTGGTCTATCTTTTAATTATTTTCGAGTCAATGGTAGCGTCGAATCCCAAAATAGTCTACTCTGCTCGTCTTGGGTGGCGTGCTTTCAGATAAACGGGAGCCGTGCGTAAATGAATAAAAGTCTAATGTAGTCATGCGGTTCATCTATAAATTCTTTCAGTTTGTTTTAGGTGCTTTTTTTGCGCTCCTCACGTTAGGGGCGGTTGGGTTGTTTGCGCTTTATTCCCATTATTCCCCCCAGTTACCTGATGAGGCAGAGTTACGTAAAATCGACATTCAAGTGCCATTGCGTATCTATACCCGTGATGGTGCCTTGCTGGCAGAATACGGCGAACACCGTAGCCGCCCGGTTAAACTGGAGGATGTGCCCGAAAAGCTGAAGTATGCATTCTTGGATATTGAAGACGCCCGGTTTTATGAGCATCAAGGGGTCGACATAAAAGGGGTGCTGCGGGCTTTGCGCAGTGTGGTATCAACAGGTTCTGCCAGTCAGGGGGCTAGTACCATTACCATGCAGTTGGCACGAAATTCCTTTTTGGATTCGGGAAAAAATTTCGAGCGCAAGCTCAAAGAAACCTTATTAGCCATTAAAATAGAGCAGACACTGAAGAAAGATCAGATCCTAGAGTTGTACCTCAACAAAATTTACTTAGGCAATCGTGCGTATGGGATTGCTTCTGCGGCAGAAATTTACTACGGCAAGACCTTGGCAGAACTGACGTTAGCGCAAAGTGCCATGATTGCAGGTTTGCCCAAAGCGCCTTCGCGTTATAACCCGCTGGCTAATGCTGAACGCGCGATGATCCGCCGGGATTACATCCTCAAACGGATGTTGGAATTTAATCACATTTCCCCAGATGAATACCAAACTGCCATCAACGAACCCAACACTGCGCAACGCCATAAAAAAACCGAGATTGATGCAGATGCGCCGTATCTTGCCGAAATGGTACGTGCGGATATTGTGAAGCGCTACGGTGAGGCAAATGCGTATACCCAAGGCTATCATGTGTATACCACGCTGGATTCTGCTATTCAAAAAGAAGCTGCTGAGTCATTGCGCAAATCGTTGTTGGCGTATGACCAACGGCATGGCTATCGGGGTGCTGAAGATAAATTAGCATTGAGTGAATTGAAAAATGAGGATGAGATGCGTGACAAGCTCTCGTCTTACCCCGTTTTTGGAGATTTGCATCCCGCGTTGGTACTGCAAGCCGGAGCCAATAGTGCGGAATTATTGCTGGGTGAAACCCGTGTGACGCTCACCTTAGATGCGGTTAAGTGGGCGCGTGAATTTAAAACCGAAGATCGTCGTGGGGCTGCCCCTAAGCGGGTCAGCGATGTGTTGAGTCCGGGCGATATTGTACGCTTGCGCCAGACAGATAAGGAAAAGAATACTTGGGTGCTCTCCCAAGTGCCGACCGTTGGCGGGGCTTTGGTGTCACTTGACCCTAATGATGGCGCAGTACGTGCCGTTATGGGGGGCTTTGATTTTCAGCATTCCAAGTTTAATCGAGCGACGCAGGCCATGCGCCAGCCCGGTTCCAGTTTTAAGCCGATTGTGTATGCTGCCGCTTTGTCGAAAGGTTTTTCGCCCGCCAGTATTGTGAATGATGCCCCGATTGAAATTCCGGGGAGTACTTGGAAACCTGAAAACTTTGGCGGCAGATACATTGGTCCGACTACCTTACGTGAAGCATTAGCAAAATCACGCAATCTGGCGTCTATCCGCTTATTGCGTAGTATCGGTATCAATTATGCCATTGATTTTGCACACGAGTTTGGCTTTCCCAAAGAAAACTTGCCGCCTAATTTGACGCTGGCGTTAGGCACGGCGATGACTACACCGATGGAAATGGCAACGGCTTACGCGGTATTTGCGAACGGTGGTTACAAAGTTAATAGTTATTTTATTACCAAGATTGAAGACCGTCACCATCAGGTATTGTTTGAAGAAACCTCCCCCAGAATTTGTGCCGGTGAAACGGATGTTTGTGTTAGCGAAAACAAGTCAGACCAATCAACAGAACCGGCAGTAAAGGATTATGAGGGTAAGGATGGCAAAACGGTAGCGCCCGCTAAAACCACCGATGACACGAAACCCATTTGGGAAACGGCTGCGGTTGAACGCCCTAAAGTCGGCGAAAATGGGGTTTATCCGGCGGCTAAACGCATTTTGAATAACAGAGCGCATTACCAGATTGTGAGCATGATGCAGGATGTCACGCAGTCAGGGACGGCGGCGCGTGCAGGGCGTAGCCTGAACCGTAAAGACATTGCGGGTAAAACGGGTACGACCAATGACCAAAAAGATGCTTGGTTTTGCGGATTCACGCCCAGCGTTGTCACTGTCGCTTGGGTGGGGTTTGATGATATGGCGAAGTTAGGCGAGGGTGAAACGGCAACCAATGTGGCATTGCCGATGTGGATTGATTTCATGCACCGTGTCCTCAAAGGCGAACCCTCTAAAGAATGGGAAAAGCCGGTTGATCTTAAAGAGGCTGATTTGGACTTGGGGATTGAAGAAGATAAACCCCGGCGGCGTGCTGAAAATACGCAGGGTTCGGGTGCAGGCTTCCAGTACAAAAGCGAGCGTGATATTGCCCCGCGTCAACCTGCTCAAAACGGTGGAGCACCGCGTGCCCCCGCGCCGCAACGTACACCGGAACGGGTAGAAATTCCCGAACAACTGTTCTGATGCGTCATTCTCGTGAAGAAACCCGCCATTTGGTGGCGGAGGAAGCTGCCCGTCTGATTTACGAAGAGGGGATGCGTGATTACCGTTTGGCTAAGTTACGGGCAGCCGAACAATTAGGCGTTTCCAGCCAAGGCAGTTCTCAGCCGACTAATGAAGAGATTGAGGCAGCGATTCATCAACGCATCCAATTGTTCGATGCGGAAACGCAACCTGCTTTGCTGCGGGAGCATCGTGAAGTGGCGTTGGAAGCGATGGACTTTTTGCAAGCCTACAACCCTTATTTAACCGGTGCAGCGTTGGAGGGAACCTCCAGCCCGCATTCGGCGGTGACGCTGTATTTGTCAGCCGATGGGGTGGAAGAGGTAATGTTTTTTCTGGAAGATCAACACATTCCGTTTCAAGTGCATGAACGCCGTACTCGCTTGGGTAACAAAAAGCAGGACTATTTCCCGTTATTGCGCTTTTATGTGGATGATGTGGAAGTGGAATTGATGGTATTTCCCCACGATGATCGCTTTGCGAGTGCGCCGATTAGCCCGATCACGGGCAAGGCCATGAAGCGGGCGGATCGGAAGAAAGTGGCGGCGTTGTTGAACGTGATTTGACCATCAATATTTAAACATCAACAGACACTGACTCATTCGAGTGTATTCATATAGGTAGTGTCTGCGTCGTGAAAATGGCTTTATTCTGTAAGCAGAAAAACTTACAGGACGTATGTTATGAATACCGCCAAAGCAGAATTATCTGTTAGTCAACCTCAAATTGTATATTCAGAATTTTTCAAAAATAAGATGCCTTTCAATTCTCCGGTATGCTGCAATTTGCAAGCAGAAGTCGCTATTGGCTTAATTGATTGTGGCGTACATTCTGATGTTCAAGATTTTCAGGGTGCTAATCTCATTGTTAAAAATTTCACGTCCTCTATAGTTACCGATGATAATCTGCTCAGTCATGGTACTTATTCTGTTAGTTTATTAGTTGCGCAAGGTAATAACCTATTATCTGGCTTAGTACCTAATACTAAGCTGTTAATGGCTCAAGTTATTGGTCAATACGGATATGCTGAAGAAAACTCTATATACCGAGCGCTAAAGTGGTTTCAGTCCGAGCAGGTTGATGTTATCGCTATTCCATTCGGTGCATTTCAGACTAATGTAGATATTGATCAGTTATTGAGTGATATTTCTGCAAACAATGTATTGATTTTTGCTGCTACCGGTAACCAATACCCATCATCCACGTTATTTCCGGCTAATCATCCCGCAGTTATTGCAGTGGGTGCGTGTGATCACTACGGAGAAATATTACCAGATTGTTGCCGTTCGCCTGAACCGGATTTACTGTTCCCAAGCGAAAACATGCTTGGTTTGGTTAATGGTGATGTTATCGCCGGACGCAGCGGTACATCGGTAGCATGTGTACTCGCAGCAGGCATGGCGGCTGCTCATTTGCTTGATTGGAAGCGCGAATCATCAAATATATTTGATCGACAAGGCATTATCAATGCGTTGCAAGGAGTTTGGTTTGCTGCTTAATGCGTTAGCATCGCAAATGTTGAAGGTTAAATAACCTCATGTAACAGGTTATCTAGGAAGACCGTTTTATTAAATCAAGGAGATTATGTTATGGCAGAAATTATTATGACCGAAGTTAGAGATATTGCTGATCCTAAATTAAAGGGTATTGCTGAGCGGGTGTTAAATACACTCAAGATCGAAACTGAGCGTGCTTATGCATCGCAAGTAGACGCGAGTATTGCTCTGCCGGACGACAAGCAATCTAATGAACACTTTATGCTCAATCACTTGAAAGCTTTTTCTGCTGAAAAGCAAAAATCCATGTCACAAAAAGCATTGGAGACAGCGAAATTACCTGTTGAAAAACGTATCGCATTGTATGGTGACATAGCAAAAGTAAGCCTGCAAAGCAAAGAATCCATCGACGCACAAGTCAAAAAACTGGGTCTGCCGGAGACGCTGCGAGTCTCACGTGAACACATGGTTAATTTGCGCGATAACATGCACATTAATTTAATGGGAGTTAACAGGCCTTATCTCGGACCAGTGTTGGTTGACCCCGGTCTGTTCCGCCCTCAACAGCGGGATGAACTGGAGTTGCGGATTTTAAGCATCCGCTGTGTTGACGAAACGAATGATTTGCTTGGATATGAATCTGGTACTGACCGAATAGCTTTAGCAGGGATCGGTGTTAACCCAGCAACCAATCAAGTAATTCGCATTGGCGAATATGATATGGGTAGTCATTATGAAGATGGGGTGGTCAGGAATTACAATCCTCCGCTGCAATTCTTGAGAACACCATTCAACTTACGAGATGGCGTTGATCGTTGGCCTAAAAGCTATGTCATGACTTTGATTTTGGCAGAGAAGGATTTAGGTGGCGGTTTTGCCCAATTTATCAGTGAATTATGGCAAAAAACCAGGGGTGCTGATTCTGAATAATGTCAGAATTTAGAGTAAACTGATTGATTTCA
>CAYNNA010000044.1:0-20855 GCA_964398375.1 uncultured Thiothrix sp. | reverse complement strand
GCAGCGATGCAGGCATTCGACAACCCGTTGATCTTCAAGTTTGCTTGGCAAGCCCTTCATGCGGCGGATAAAGCGTTGGGCAACGACCCAGACCATCAATTGCTGGAGCCGCTGTTTGATATGCTGCAACGTAAACGCACACCGGCACATGATTTGCTGGAGATGAAGTTGTGCGCATAACATTAATAAGAATTAATTTCATCTAAACATGCATTAACACTTGCCAACACAAATGCTAACAATTATCATTAAATCTCTAGCTACCTCCTATTTATCTGCGCAAGCCAGCTCTACACCAGCCCAGCCAGCGTTCTTTTTCAAACACGATGGAAAAAAGACGTTACCGCTATGTGCTTCAAACAACCCTACAGCCGCAATCCACGCATTAGCGGCTTGCAACAAGAACGTGATCAACTCGCGGCTGACCTTGCTGAACTGCAAGAAGACCTCAAAATCGTGCAAGGTCTCATCCACCACAAACAACAAAAACTCCGCGCATTGAATCAGGAATTGGTCAACAAAACCCGGCATGTGCGCCCCGTCTTGACCTGCTTAACAGGAGGATTAGCACTCCCCTAAGCCACAAGTGCCTGTAAACCCTAGCCATCCACGCTTGCGTTGGTAGCCAATTAACCTTGTTGAAATTTAAGGAAAATTTGTATGCCATTCGCAACTTCAAAAGCGTTAGTCTTATCCTGTTCACTGTTAACCCTTGCCACCATTACTACTACCGCAAGTGCCGAGGATGTGTTTTCACTGGATACCGTGGTCGTAAGCGCCTCCAAAACGGCACAAAAACAAGGCGAAACCGACGGCACGATGAGCGTCGTCAAACAGGAAAGCATTCAGAAAAACATGGCAAGTTCCGTGGATGAAATATTCAAGTACACACCGTCGGTCACGGTCAGTGGCGCAGGCAATCGAGGCGATTCCCCCATTAATATTCGCGGCATTACCGGCAACCGAGTACTCACCAACGTCGATGGCGTGCGTCAGCCCAAAGCCTTGAGTTTTGGCTTCCTCAGTTCCAGCCGCCATTTTCTTGACCCGAATACCCTCAAACAAGTGGAAGTGATTCCGGGGCCTGCTTCTTCCCTGTACGGCAGTGATGCACTGGGCGGGGTCGTTTCCTACATCACCAAAAACCCCGACGATATTTTCCAGGAAGAAGGGAATGGTATCGGTGGCAGCACTAACCTGCATTACGACGGTTCGGACAAAGGCTTTTCCAAATCTGTCAGTCTGGCGGGGCGCAAAAATAATATCGAATCCATGTTGGTCGTAACCCAACAAGACAGTGAGGAAACCAAAAACAAAGGCGAACGCGCAGGCACTGGCGCAACGCGCGAAATTGCCGATCCACAAGACACCAAAGACATGAACATCCTCGGCAAGGTCAAGATTGATGCGGGCAAAGGTCAAACCCTGAAACTCACCGCCGAGCAAAACAAAACCGAAGAAAACATCCAAGCGCTCAGTAACTCACTGGCAAACACCGTTTACAAAGATGAAAAGCAACGCGCCCGCGTGAGTGCAGAGTACCAACTGGAAAGCGCCACCGCCGCCTTTGATCAAGTAACCGCCCGCCTCGACTGGCAAAAAACGGACACTGATCAACTGGCAACGTATGTATCACGCGGCGCACCTGCCAGCTACGATTCCGATTACCGCGAAGATACGCTGGCACTCAATGTCGACTTTGAAAAAGACCTGACGTTTGGTAACAACGAACACCGTATCCACTACGGTTTGAACACCGAACAAACGGACTACGAACAATTACGCAACAGTTCTGCCAGTGGCATAGGGCGCGGAATGCCAATTTCAGAAAGCTCATCAGTAGCCGTTTACGCACAAAATCAAATTCGTATTGGTGAACGCCTGACAGTAACACCGGGTATCCGTTATGACCAATACACGATTGACCCTAAACCGGATGCCCTGTACCTGAGTAGCTCCCCCGCTGATCGTGTACCGCGTAAAAACAGTGAGAACCAAACCTCATTAAAACTGGGAGCCACTTACGAGCTGAATGACACTAGCCGAGTGTTTGGTCATATTGCCCAAGGTTTCAAAGCCCCAGACATGAACCAGTTATACGAAAGTTTTGATCGCCCCGGTGCTTATAAAAACAGTGCCAACCCTGACCTCAAGGCAGAAAGCGTTGACAGTATTGAGGTCGGCTACCGCTTCAATACCGACAAAACCAACATCGAAGTGGCAGCATTTCACAACCAATACGACAATTTCATCGAGCAAGTGAATCTTGGTGCAGAACCGAGATACCCTTCTGGCGTTTTCCAAAATCAAAACCTTACCGGGGTTAAAATCAAAGGTATAGAAGCCAAAACCAGCGTCAACGTCACGGATAACGTTCAAGTGCGTGGTGCGGTCGCCTATGCCAAAGGCACAGCAGAAAAATCTGGCAGAACGCAACCGCTCAACTCGGTTGCACCGGTGCATGGCATCGTTGGGGTTAGCTATGATGCCCCTAGTAAACGTTGGGGTAGCGAACTGTCATTAACCGCCTCCGCCGGTAAAAAACAAGCGGATGTGGATAGCACTACCACACCATTTCTTTCCCCCAGCTACAACCTAGTGGATGTCACCGCCTACCGCAAACTCGGCAAAAACGTGCGCGTGGATGCGGGTGTTTTCAACGCTACCGATAAACAATATTGGGAATGGGAAAGCGCCCGTAACCTAACAGCCACCCAACGCAGCAATTCCGAACCTGCCCGCCATGTCAAAGTTGGTTTGACGTGGGATTTCTAAAGGATACCGCCATGAAACCCCTAACCCATTTGGCAGCACGCCAAGTGCTGGAACAAGCACGCGCCCAACAACTGGAGGTGTGGTTATCCCTGCATAACCCTGGTATTACCCAAACGCACATTGGTATTCCCGATTTGACCCGCCCGGATGCCGTATGCAACCGCTCGCACGATGCGTGGTTCCGCCTGCATCTGGATGACAGCGACCAACACAGTACGTGGATTGTCCACAAACCTACTCAGCCGGGCATGGTGTCTTCACTGGAAAGTTACGACTGCAATGGTGAATTAGTGTTGATGCTATCCGCCAAGCCACCCGCCAATTTGCCGCACACGCTGCACTGGCAACAACTGTTACAAGATTTTGCCGCTAAGACGGCTTGAACCCAACCTGAGCACACAATCATGACGATTCAACCCCGCGACCTGAACGACGTAATGGCAGAGTTCCGTAACTTCCACCACGAATTTGAAACCCTGCTAATGGCAACCTGCAACACCCACGGCGAACCGGATGCCAGTTACGCGCCTTATGTCGAACACCTCGGCTACTACTACATCTACATCAGTGAATTGGCAACCCATACTGAAAACCTAACCGCTAGGGGGCAATGCAGTTTGCTGTTTATCGAAGATGAAGACGATGCCAAACATGTATTTGCCCGCCGCCGAGTCACGCTCAAATGCGAAGCTGAAGAAATTCCGCGAAACAGCACCACCTTTGACACCGTGTTGGATTTGTTCGTGGAACGCTTTGGTAAATTCATGGATATGATGCGCAAGCTCAATGATTTCCATCTATTCCGTCTCAAACCACAAAGTGGTGGCTATGTGGCAGGCTTTGCACAGGCGTATACGCTCAGCGGCGAAAACTTGAACGAAATCCGCCACCGTAATGAGAAAAGGCATCGTAGCCCAGACAAGGAAACGGAAACCGAACTGGACGATGTGCGGGAAGGCACAGGCGGTTAAGCCAATTTACCCAATAAATGTTCTCAGAGTCGTTACCTTTCAACGCCAGCCAGTTCCAGAATGGATAGCCAGCGTTTTTCCTCATCATCCCTTATCGTGGCATTCTTCAGGCGCACAGCCAAATTTTAGCAGATTGCCATGCGGGTCATACACAAAAACGGCGCTGTTCATCTTGCCGGGAACAGCATCCCGCCGCATACGACAAATTGTGCTATCCTGAAAGCGCGTCCAACCTTTAGGATTTGTCGGCATGATTCGGTTTCCTTACGGTATCAGTAATTTTCACGTCATCCGCACGGAAGGCTACCTTTACCTTGACCGCACCCAGCACATCACTACCCTGGAAGAGGCGGGCAAGCAACTGGTATTCCTGCGCCCGCGCCGCTTCGGTAAATCCCTGCTGCTTTCCACACTTGCCAATTATTACGACATCAAAACTGCTGACCAGTTTGACGTATTGTTCGGCGGGCTGGAAGTGGGGCTAAACCCCACCCCGGAACATAACCGTTACCTGATCCTGCGTTGGGATTTTTCCAATGTGCTGGCGCAAGGCAGCGCCGAACAGATCAAACAAAACCTGTTCGACCACATCAATGTGCGCATCCAGGGTTTCATCAACCAGTACCGCGAACAACTGCCAGGCGTGCAACTGAATTTGCTGCGTGACAATGCCCTGTCGTCGTTTGAGCAACTGGCAACCGTGGTGCAGGAACACGGGCAACAGATTTACCTGCTGATCGACGAATACGACAATTTTGCCAATGAAGTGCTGGTACGCGATGCCCACAATACCCGACCTTACCGGGAATTGCTGGAGGGCGAAGGCATCCTCAAGGGCCTATTCAAAATCATCAAAAGCAGTGTCGCCGAAGGCAAAATTGCGCGTGTTTTCATCACTGGCGTGTCGCCGCTGGTGCTGGCGGACATGACCAGCGGCTATAATGTCGCCACCGATATTTCCTTGATGCCACGTTTTAATGCGTTGTGCGGCATTACTCAACAGGAACTGGGTGGACTGGTAACAGGTGTTTTGCAGCATTGCGGGCAGGATGAACATCAACGCGATGGCTTGCTGCAAACCTTGAAGCAGTTTTACAACGGCTACCGTTTTTGCGACCAATTGGATAAGCCACTGTTGTATAACCCTATCCTGTGCTTCTATTTCCTGCGCCATTATCAGGATGAATGCACCGCACCTCGCCAAATGCTCGACGGCAACCTGATGATGGATGCCGCCCGCATCCGCTACCTTGCCAGCCAGCCCAGCGGTTTCGGGGTGGTGGAACGCATTCTCGACGAGGAAAATACCATCACGCTGGATGTGCTGGAAAACCGTTTCGGCGTGGAAAAGCTCGCCGACCTGCAACAGGATGAGCGTTATTTGCTATCACTGCTGTATTACTTCGGCGTATTGACCATCGTTGACACCGACATTTTGGGCAAACTGACATTGGGCATTCCCAACCTAGTCACCCGTGCGTTATATGTTGAGGAGTTGCGCCAGCGTATTCTACCCGCCCCGAAAGATCGCATTGCTGTCGCCAGTATGGCAGAAAAATTCTACCAGTCCGCCGACCTGCAACCGCTGGCGGATTATTTGGAACAAACCTATTTCACCGCATTCAGCAACCGCGATTATGTGTGGAGCAATGAACTCACCATCAAGACTGCGTTCCTGACCCTGCTGTTCAACGACATCTATTATGTGATGGATTCGGAAACCACGCTGCAACGCCGTTACGCCGATTTGACCCTGATTATCCGCCCCAGTATGCGCCAGTACCCAACGCTGAAAGACATTGTGCTGGAGTTTAAATATTTGTCACTGGCAGATTTGAAACTGACGGGCGAACAGGTACGCGAGCAATCCCGTGAAACCTTAGCACAACTGCCCGCCGTAACAGCCGCACTCAACGAAGCCTTGCAACAGTTGCAGCATTACCAAGCCGTGCTAGCGGAAAAATACCGCGAACCGGAACGTTTGCGCTGCATCGCGGTGGTGGCACTGGGCTTTGATCGGGTGGTGTGGCAAGCACTCTGAGCGGTTGTTAGAAAATCACATAGTGAAATGAGTTTGCCTTGACTTAAAACAATGAAAATCATTATCATCTAAATCAATCAGCCACTCCCCCAGCGGATAGCCAAGTAAACCCCAACCACGGAATACTCAACTATGCGCACACTGCTCAATATCTCGGCTTTTTTCCTGCTAGTTTTCGTTGTCACGCGTTTGGCAATCGCTGAAACCGAGTCAGCGCCCAGCACACAGACTACCACCCCACGCATCATCTCCGTCGGCGGCGCACTCACCGAAATCGTGTACGCCCTGAATGCCGCTGACAAACTGGTGGGCGTAGACACTACCAGCCAATACCCCGAAAGTGCCACCAAACTCCCACAAGTTGGCTACCAACGGCAATTATCCGCCGAAGGCGTACTCTCGCTGAAGCCCGATGTCATCCTCCTCACCGAAGAAGCCGGGCCACCCGCCGTGCTGGAACAGATCAAAGCCGCAGGCATCAAGGTCATCACCCTACCCGCTGAACATTCCGTCGAAGGTGTCATCAAAAAAATCCACGGTGTGGCAGAAGCGGTTGGCAAAGTACCAGAAGGTGACACCATGATCCTCGAATTCAAACGCAAACTCAGTGCCGCGCAGCAAGCCCTGCCGCAAACCGACAAGCCCAATATCGTCTTTCTTCTGAATGTCGGTGGTGGCTCGCCAATGGCAGCCGGGCGCAATACCGCCGCCAACGCCATGATCGCCTTAGCAGGTGGCAACAACGCATTCGGCGACACCCACGACGGTTACAAACCTGTCAGCAGTGAAGCCATGATTGCCGCCAACCCCAGCATCATTCTGCTGACCAAAGACACCCTCGACACACTCGGCGGCATTGACAAAGCCGTAGCCATTCCCGGTGTTGCCCTTACCGATGCAGGTAAAAATAAGCGCATTGTCACGATGGATAGCCTCTACCTGCTCGGCTTTGGCCCGCGCCTGCCGGAAGCGGTGCAAGAGTTAGGTCAATTGCTGCACAAGAAACAGTAACTGGTATGCACATGGAAAATCGTGCCCGCCTGACCTTGTTACTGCTCAGTCTATTGTTAGTCATCGTGTTCGTGCTCTCCCTTGGGATTGGTGCAGTCGCCATACCGCCGCTGGAAGTGCTGGGCATACTGGCACAACAGCTCGGTTTGCCGCTTGCCACCACATTTGATCCCGGTCATGTTGCGGTATTGCTCGACATCCGCGCCCCGCGTGTGGTGCTGGGGATATTGGTCGGAGCGGGGCTGGCGATTACTGGCGCAACCGTGCAAGGCTTGTTTCGTAACCCGCTGGCTGACCCCGGTTTGATTGGGGTTTCCAGCGGTGCGGCGTTGGCTGCCGTGAGTGTGATTGTGTTGGGAGCAACGGTTTTGCAAGGTTTCAGCACATTGCTGGGGCATTACACCCTGCCGTTAGCGGCGTTTGTGGGCAGTTTGCTGGTCACGCTATTGGTGTATCGGCTGGCGAATGTGCATGGGCGCACCGACATTGCCACCATGTTGCTGGCAGGCATTGCCATTAATGCGCTGATGGGGGCTGCCACAGGCTTGCTCACTTACGCGGCGAACGATGCGCAATTGCGCACCCTCACCTTCTGGTCGATGGGCAGTCTGGGCAATGCGACTTGGGCGCAAGTGTTGAGTGCCGCCCCACTGATACTGTTGCCGGTGCTGGCGCTGCTGTTTTTTGCCCACGCGCTGAATGCGATTTTGCTGGGCGAGGCGGAAGCGGGGCATTTGGGTTTCAACCTTGAACGCATCAAGCGGGTGCTGATTGTGCTGGTGGCGTTGGTGGTCGGCACGGCGGTGGCGTTGACTGGCGTGATCGGCTTTGTGGGACTGGTTGTGCCGCATTTGCTGCGGTTGGCGTTGGGGCCGGATCACCGTTTCCTATTACCCGGTTCGGCATTGCTGGGAGCAAGTCTGTTACTGGTGGCGGATTTGCTGGCACGCACCCTCGTTTCCCCGGCGGAATTGCCGATTGGCATTATTACCGCCGTGATCGGTGGACCGTTTTTCCTGTGGCTGTTAAGCCGTTACCGTACCCGGAGTTTTTGATGTTACAAGCCGACAATATTCATGTGCAGATTGGCGACAAGAGCTTGCTCGGCGGAGTCTCGCTGGATGTGATTCCGGGCGAAGTGCTGGCGGTAGTCGGGCCAAACGGCGCGGGCAAAAGTACCTTGCTCAAGGTGATGAGTGACGAATTGCCGCCTTCGCAGGGGCAAGTGTGGTTAAACCATAAAAAGCTGCACCTCTGGTCTGCCCGCGAACAAGCGCAAGTGCGGGCGATTTTGCCGCAAAGTTCACGGCTGGGTTTCCCGTTCCGCATGGAAGAAGTGGTGTTGATGGGGCGCAGCCCGTACCGCCATTCGCATACCCACCGGCAAAATCTGCAAGCGGCGCAGCACGCTATCGAGATGGCGCAAGTCGAGCATTTGCAAGGGCGTGTGTTCACCACGCTGTCTGGCGGCGAACAGCAGCGGGTGCAATTGGCACGGGTGCTGGCGCAATTGTGGCGCAACGATGCTGCCACCCCGCGCTATTTATTGCTGGATGAACCGACTTCCGCCCTCGATTTATCCCACCAGCATCATGTTTTGGGGCTGGCGCATCATCTGGCGCAAGCATGGAATATTGGGGTGTTGGCGGTACTGCATGACCTCAACCTTGCGTCGCTGTATGCCGACCATATCGCCATTCTTGCTGATGGCACGCTACACGCTTACGGCACACCGACCGATGTGCTGCGCCCCTGTCACATTCAAGCCACGTTTGACGTAACGGTGGATGTCATGCCCCATCCCGTACAAACTGCCAGCCCCTTGGTGATTGCCCGCAAACCTGTTTTCACCTTACCTGCCACTGTTTAGGAGAATCCCCTGATGAATACCCGCCCCTTAAAAGAAGTCTGGCATACGTTTCGGGAAGCCAACCCCAAAACGCGCATTCGTGATGCCGCCACGCAACTGGGTGTCAGCGAAGCCGAATTGCTGGCAACTGGCTGTGGGGAAACCTGCACCAGCCTGCGCCCAGATTGGCACGCCATCCTCACGCAACTCCACACCTTGGGCAACGTCATGGCACTGACCCGCAGTGATGCGATGGTGCATGAAGTCCACGGCGTATTCACGGAACCGCATTTTCACGGCGATACCGCGCTGTTTTTCCGCCCCGGTCTGGATACGCGCTATTTTCTAGGTACCTGGAAACACGCCTACGCGGTCAATGAAAACGGGCGGCTGAGCTTGCAGTTTTTCGATGCCTACGGCACGGCGGCGCACAAGATTTACCTGAATGACAGCAGCAATCTGCGTGCCTATCACCAACTGGTCGACGATTTCCGCACCCCGCAGCAACGCCAGCATTTACACGTGGAAAAAGCCGTTTCCCGCTCTCCTGCCCCGCTGGTTAATATGTCGCTCGACATCAGCAGCTTGCGCAAAGCATGGTCAGAAATCCGTGATGTGCATGAGGGCAACCGCATTATCAAACAGCTTGGCGGCAATCGGCAGGCGATTTACCAGACGCTAGGCACGGAATACGCCCAAGTATTGCCCACCAGCAGCGTAGAAACCGTGCTCTCTGCACTGGCAGAACAGCAAATTCCGCTGATGCTGTTTGGCATGAATGACAGTGCGGTGCAATCGTATGGCGGTACAATCAGCAAATTGCTGCAAACCGGACCCTGGTTCAACGTGCTTGACCCCGGTTTCAACCTGCACTTGCGCACCGGGGAAATTGGCTCGGTGTGGCGCATCCGCAAACCTTCCGATGATGGTTGGGTGACGAGTCTGGATGTGTTTGATACACAGGGAAATGAGATTATGGTGATCACTGATAACCGAGGGCGCGGTGAAACCGAATCAGCGGCTTGGACTGAATTGTTACTGGGATTGGGGTAATACACCATCCAGCGCTTGACAACCGTTGTTGCCGCCATAACCATCACCCACTCTCGATTAATGATACAAGGCGCAACTGTCATGCTGTTCACCACCTCACCCGACGCGTTCAAAACCCGCTTTACTGACGGTTTGCAAAACATGCTCACGCCTGACGGCTTGGGTGCGTTTATCTTGGTACTCGCCAACAGTATGCAAGACGCACAACTGCGCCAACAACTCGCCACACCCTTGCGCGAAACCTTTGCACAACTGCAACAACGTAAGGCTGACGGTCCGGTGGATGATGTCGCCACTTTCGCCGCCCTGCTGAAAACCGGCATCGAGATTTTCTCCGGCTGGGAATATGCACGTGCTGAACCGTGGGAGCTAGTCATCAACCCATTACGGGGTCTGCGCCCAGCGCGGGTATCGAGCGAAGTTTTCAGCGAATTGCACCAACCCTTTGCAGCGGACAAATTTCACTTCAACAAACCCTTCTTGCGCCCCGAAATCTTGTGGGAAGGCACGGCGGAAGGCATGAGCTTACGGGTGTTTTATAACAAATTTCCGTTTACGCCTTGGCACACGCTGATCGCGCCTGAGCCACAAGCCACCCTGCCACAATTCCTGACGCAAACCTACCATGAACGCATGATGGCATTGGCTGCCAACACCGCCACCTATTTACCGGGGTTTGGCTTGGCATTCAACAGCATCGGTGCGTATGCCTCGGTCAATCAACTGCATTTTCAAGGCTTTATGCGCCCCACACTGTTTCCGGTAGAAGCCGCCCAATGGCAGCATAACGGTGGCACACAACCCTACCCACTGCCTTGTTGGCGGGCGAATTCTGTGCAAGCGGCATGGGAAATCATTGCAGCATTGCATCAGGCTAACCAACCTTACAATCTATTATATCGGGGGGAAAGTTGTTACATCCTGCCACACAAGGGGCAAGGCACACTGCGTTTACCGGATTGGTTGCAAGGCATTGGCTGGCATGAAGTCTGTGGCGTGTTTAACTTGGTAGAACAGCCTTCAGAACAGAGCAATAGCGCAACATTCACTCAGGCATTAGCGCGACTGGTGTATTGATACAGTCCAAAAACAAAGGGGCTTACGCCCCCCATTAAGGTTCAAAATTCCAAGAGAGGAACCAGGATTCTTGTCAGGTCAGGGTTATTTTTATGAAGGCTAACCCGACAAGTTGTACACACATTGACTCAGGCACAATCACGCTGCGCTTGTAGCACCGTTGGTTTTGACCTGAAAGGAATAATGTCGGCACTCGACGGACGCGGAAAAAAACTGTGGTAAATGCTTTCCAATTGCTGACGGACATCATGTGAACAGCGTGCCAGCAATAAACACTTTACCAATTCGTGCTGCACCTGCTGACAAGGGTTACACAGCTCATTCAGGCAGAAATCACCTTGTTCAAGGCATTGCTGCAACTCATGCTTATCCAATCTGGCGACTTGTTCACCCGTCTGGCAATTGTGCAAGCTGATAAACGGATCAACCCGATCCAGCCATGCGTTTACATAAAACGTCATCACGCACCTCATTATTTCTTCAAATTTAAGAAATAATCTGGCTGGTGCGGAGTTACAAAGTCATACACTGGCTTGATTACTTTTGTTGCCGTTTTGAGGAGAGGGCAAAAACCTGTAAGATGTCTCCAATGATAATGATTCCTGTTAGCGAGTCAAGTAATTTTTGAGAATTTTTCTCATTTCAGAAAATAACTGAGAACTACTTGTATTTGCAGTTGATCATGATTATCATCAGCGAACATTTAAGAATGATTACTGTTTAGGTGATGCCATGTACGTTTGTATTTGCCACTCTGTGACCGACAAAGCGATTAAGAGAGCCGTTAACCAAGGCCACGAGACGCTAGAAGCCATCCAACAAGAGCTGAAAGTCGGCACGTGTTGCGGGCGCTGCAAACGTCATGCCTGTGAAGTCATCGAAGAAACCCTCAACCCTGATACCTTTAACTTTAACCTGATGCAAGGTGCATTCGCATGATGACTGGAGCTTTGAGAATGACGGATGTAGAACCACACCGTATCAATCTGGAAGATTTGATGCGTGGCTGCAAAAAAATCATTCTTCAGCACGGCAAGCGCCCTTATTGTTTGACCATTACCCGCCGGGGCAATTTGATCCTCACCTCGGCAGATGATGATGCAGATAAGCAACCCTCTCTTGACCGTGCGTCTGAAGAATCTGCCCAATAACGATTCATCAACACCTTTAACAGTCAAGCCAGTCAGTGCCACTGCCCCAGCCAGACCTGTTTTTTCGGAGACTACCCATGAAATCCCTTTCCCTCATTATCTCAGCCGCCCTACTCGGCGGCATATTATCCAGCACCCCCGTGTTTGTCAGCGCTGAAACCGTTACCGCCAAAGCGGTGATGGAAACCTACGTCAATCTTGCCCATGCCAGTTTTGGTAATGCATTCACCACCGCCAAAATCTTACAAGAAAAAGTCGATGCCTTCATTGCCAACCCCACCGCAGAAACGCAGCAAGCCGCAAAAGACGCATGGCTTGCCGCCCGTAAACCTTACAACCAAACCGAAGCTTTCCGTTTCAGCAATAAAAACGTGGATGACTGGGAAGGTCAAGTCAACGCTTGGCCACTCGACGAAGGCTTAATTGATTACGTCAAAACCGACACCTACGATCACGAAGAAGGCAATAAATTTGCTACTGCCAATATCATCGCTGGCACAGACAAAATTGACGCGGAACTGCTAAAAGCCTCTCAAGAAAAAGGCGGATCCGAAGCCAACGTTGCCACGGGCTACCACGCCATTGAGTTCCTGCTGTGGGGGCAAGATTTTAACGAAGACCCCAAAGATGCCGGAAAGCGCCCTCACACCGATTACGCCAAAGGTGACGCTTGCACCAACGGTAACTGCGAACGCCGTGCCGAATACCTCAAAGCCGCCACCGATTTACTCGTCGCTGACCTGCAAACCATGACAGACGATTGGGCGGATGGCAAAGCCGATAACTACCGCAGTGCCTTCCTCGCACTCGATGAAAAAGAAGCGTTACGCCGCATGTTATTCGGCATGGGTAGCCTAAGCCTTGGCGAACTCGCAGGCGAACGCATGAACGTGGCATTGCTGGCACATTCGCAGGAAGACGAACATTCCTGCTTCAGCGACAACACCCACCATGACATTGCTGAAAATGCCCGCAGCATCCAAAATATTTTCAACGGTACGTACACGCGCACCGATGGCACGACGGTAAAAGGCGCAAGCCTCGCCGAACTGGTTGCCAGTAAGGACGCGAAAGTCAGCGAAACGTTGGTTAGCAAACTCGCCGATACCCAACAAAAAGTCGAAGCCATTGTGGAAGCCGCGAAAAACGGCGAAAATTTCGACCAGCAAATTCTGCCTGACAACAAGGACGGCAATAAGCGCATCAAAGCCGCGATTGCTGCCTTACGCAGCCAAACCGGCGACATCGAAGCGGCAGCAAAAGCCGTGGGTATCGACAACCTGAACCCGGAGAGCAGCGACTCTTTTGGTGGGTAAACAGAGAAGAACCCCTCACCCCCTAGCCCCCTCTCCCTCAAGGGGCGAGGGGGAACAAGAAAAAGATCTCTTAGCCCCTCGCCCCTTGAGGGAGAGGGGTTGGGGTGAGGGGTTCTTAAAGGATAACGATGCAAGCGACCCTAGCCATTACCCTCTGCACATTATTGCTGCCGGGGATAGCCAACAGTGATGACCGTTCCCTGAGCGTAGCCGAAGGAAACCCACAACAACACGAAGACTTCGCCATTGGCGGCGCATTCTTCCAGCAACCGTGGGTTAGCTCCCCCGCCTCCACCACTGCGCGTGATGGGCTAGGACCGCTGTTCAAAGCCAATAGCTGCATCGCTTGTCATGTGCAGCATGGGCGCGGGCATCCGCCATTGACGGATACCGAAAACTTTCTATCCACCATTGTAAAACTCAGCATCCCTGCCCACAGTACTGCACAACAAACGGCTGTGAACACGCTGGGGATTGCCCCTGAACCGACCTACGGTGATCATTTGCAAACCTTAGGTATCAAAGGTTTACCCAGTGAAGGCACGCCGCGTTTCACCTACACCGAAGTTCGCGGGCAATTCAAAGATGGCGAAACTTACACGCTGTTACAACCGCATTTGCACATTGACGGGCTGAACTACGGCGCATTGCACCCCGATACGCAATTTTCCGCACGGGTTGCACCGCCACTGTTTGGCATGGGTTTGCTGGAAAGCATCCCTGATGCGGAAATCCTCGCCAACGCCGACCCTGATGACCGCAATGGTGACGGCATTTCCGGCAAAGCCAATCAGGTCTGGGACATTGCCAGCCAGCAAACACGCTTAGGGCGTTTTAGCTGGAAAGCCAATCAACCGAGCATTCTCCAGCAAACCGCCGATGCCTTCCGCAATGATATTGGCATTACCTCGACATTGTTCCCAGAACAGCCTTGCACTGCCGCCCAAACAGATTGCCATACCCTGCCAGAGGGCGGCAAACCGGAAATCCCGGGTCATTTACTGGAAACAGTGGTGTTTCACGTTGCCCATCAACCCGTACCACCGCGCCGTGATACCGACGATCCGCAAGTCATTCAAGGGCAGAAACTGTTTAATCAAGCAGGTTGTGTCGCCTGTCATATCCCAACGTTTCCAGCCTTGGCAAACCAGCCGCACCAACCCTATTCCGACTTATTACTGCACGATATGGGCGCGGGGTTGGCAGATAAACGCCCCGAATTTGCCGCATCTGGCAGCGAATGGCGTACCCCACCGCTATGGGGCATCGGTTTGACCGAAAAACTTAGCGGACACACCCGTTTCCTGCACGACGGACGCGCCCGCAACCTGCTCGAAGCCATCCTCTGGCACGGTGGCGAAGCCGAAGCCGCCAAACAACAGGTATTGTCGATGCACAAAACGGAACGGGAAGCACTGTTACGTTTCATCAACTCCCTCTAACGCACGAGAACTATCATGCAACAGCCCCTAGCCACACTGCTTTTCACCAGCCTAATGACCTTCACGCCACTTACCTTGGCAGAAGAAGCCGTGCAGCCAAATATACCGCCAGCCGTCGAAGCCAAAGTGGATGCCATCGCCCCCGCCACACCGCTTCCCGATGCTGACAAATTGCTGGCGGCGGTGGTTGATGGTGCAATTATCCCGCTGTATCGGGAATTGCAAGTCACTGCCAACACCTTGGTACAGCGCAGCAGCGCGTTTTGCAGCGCCCCCACGCCAGAATCCTTCAAGGTATTGCGCGAAGGCTGGGGTGAAACCTTACTCGCATGGCATCGCACCGACGCGCTCATGTTTGGCCCGGCGATAGAAGAGCAGATCGACTTCACCATCAATTTCAATCCGCCAAAAAAACTAATCATCAGCCGTTTACTGGCCGATGACATCCCGCTAACCCCCGACAGCATCGCGAAAGCCGGAGTGGGCGGGCAAGGCTTGGGTACGCTGGAATTCTTGCTGTTTGATCGCGACAAAACCGATGCCGAGCAACTGGCAAGTTTCCAAGGCGCTACCGGCAAACGCCGCTGTGATTACGTGCAAGCTGCCAGCACATTGCTGCATACCCAAGTGCAAACCATCGCGAATGGCTGGTTGCAAGACAGCAACGGTTACGCCAGTGCTTTCCGCGATGCACACAAGGGCAATGCCACCTTCGCCAGCGCCCGCCAAGCCGTGGATTTGCTGGTGGGCAAGCTGTTTCAGTCCGCCGAAAAATTTTCCAAAAACCGCATTGGCAACCCCTTGGGCAAAGGCATTGATCTCAACACCGAAGGTAAACAGGAAGTATTGAACACTTCCAACGCTTACCAACTGGAAGCGTGGCGCAGCGGTTATTCCATCCAAATCGTTCGCGCCAATGTGGAAGGGATGCACCGCATTCTGCGGGAAGGCGGCATCTTGCAATGGCTACGCGACCACAACGCACGTGACGTGGAAAAATTCGTCGCCGATGCCATGCAGCAACGCCTCGACAATTACCTCAAGTTACCGCTGCCCAGTACTGACCCTTTCGAGCTAATCAAGGCGGGTAAGGGGCAAGAACTTGATGGCTATTACTACCTCGGTAACGACATCCAAATGGGAATCCGCCGCCAGCTTGCCAAAGTGCTAGGCGTGCAACTTGGTTTCAACGACAACGATGGGGATTAAGCCATGAATCGCCGCCAGTTTTTGTTACTTGCCACTGCCGGAACCTTCGGTGCAGCTTTAGGGGTCAGTGCGCTGATGAAACGTGCCGCAGGTACACCGGCTGATGCACACCCGCGTCTCACCCAGTTATACTCCGCCAGCGACAACCCGCATGGCGGACACTTTCTAACCCGCTTGGACATGGCAACAGGGCAACTGCAATCCTGTGCCGTACCCATGCGTGGTCACGCTGTGTTGCCCTTAGCCAACAACACCGCCCTACTGTTCGGAAGAAGACCCGCCTTTGAATGCGCTGTCGTCATGTTCACAGAAGATCAAAACACACCCATTCATGCAACCGCAGGGCGACATTTCAACGGTCACGGCTGCCTCTCAGCCAATGGTGACGTGCTATTCACCACCGAAAACGCTTACGATGAAAAACGTGGCGTGCTCGGTATCCGCGACAGTAAAACTTTTCAACATCTCGGCGAATACGATACCTTCGGACTCGATCCGCACGATATACAACTCATGCCCGACGGCAAAACACTGGTCATTGCCAACGGCGGGATCGAACAACACCCCGATTTCGGGCGACGTAAACTCAATCTCGACACCATGCAACCCTCGCTGGTCTATATTGATGCGCAAACCGGCAAAAAACTTGCCGAATACCGCCTACCCGACCGTCATTTGAGCATTCGCCACTTAATCGCCACGGCGGATGGCAGTATCGGCGTGGCACTGCAATACGAAGGCGATTTATACCGCCAACAACCCGCCTCGTTGGTCGCTTGGCAGCCATCCGGCGGTGAGTTGCAGTTGCTTGATATTAGCGCTGCAGACGTAGCGCTGTTCAACGGTTACATGGCGGATTTAGCCTATGACCCGCAACAACAGATTCTGGCGGTCTCCTCACCACGCGGTAATCACACCAGTTTTTGGAGTGCCCGCGAACGCCGTTTCCTGCACGCGCATTCCCTGCCCGAACCCAGCGGTATCGCTTTTTTGCCAGAACAGCAGGAATTTTTAGTATCAGATGCGACCGGCGGCATTCACCGTTTTCCCTCAACCCTTCAACCTGCATCAGCCAGTCTGTTGCGCCAGTTCCCCGACAAACGTTGGGATAACCATCTGGTGATAACATGATCACAGACAAGCCACTGCTCCCTAACAAAATCTGTGGAGTCCTAGCATGAAAAAGACCCTGTTAAGCATCTTGATTGGTGCAACCTTAGCCAGCCCTACTGTTGCCGAAACCACGCTAAGCGGTGTAGTGGAAGTCGAAGCCGAATTTGTCAGTAGTGACGACGGCGATAGCAGCGACCTCACCGTGCCGACCGTCGCACTCGGTATTCACAATCAGCTCAATGACAAGCTCGAAGGCAACGTCTTGTTCCTGTACGAGCAGGGTGAAAATAACGACAATATTGCCCTAGACGAAGCGACGCTCACCTTCAAACCGCGTGCAGGACTGGATGTCACCGCTGGGCGCATGTACGTGCCTTTCGGCAAATTCGACAGCCATATGGTGTCTGACCCGCTGACGCTGGAACTAGCGGAAACGCAGCCACTGTCGGGAAAGCCAGCGTGATTGCGGAACACATTCAAGTCGATGAAATCACACTGGAAGATGACAGCAGCGTCGAACCCAGCGCTACCAACCTCGAAGTCGGCTTCGACATGGGCAACGACCGTACCGTCGCCCTCGCTTACCAGCAAACCGACGCGGCAGAATCACTGGAACTCCCTGAAACAGCGGCTGGCATTGCTTACCGGATGCCGGTTTACGAAAAAGCCAGTTTCGCAGCGGAATACATGAACAATAAAGGCTATGACGGCAGCAAAGACGATGTTATGACTTTACAAGTGGCTTACGAGTTCTAAGCCGCCAGTTGTGCAAGCTGCTGGATGATGGTTTTGCCCATGATCGGAATAATGCCGCCCTTGTCCGTGTAGATCGGGTTTTGTAATTGCACCCACAAATCCCGATCCATATACCCCATACGAATTTCACTGTGCAGGGTCGGTTCGTACTGTTCAAGAAACAGGATATTGTCGCGGTTATGGGCAATCTTGAGTTTGACTTCTGCTTTGGCGGCAACTTCCTCGCAGATTTCGCGGATGACAATCGCGTCTTCCTTGCTAATCTGAAACTTGGTTTCCAGCGCCTTAATGGCAGCATCCAGCGTAGTGCTGGGCATTTCCTTGCCGCCAGTACCTGAACCCACGCCAGCAGAGGTTCGCGGTTCATTCACACCCCCCAGATTCGACACGGTATCAACGTACAGCACAGCCCCTTTAGTCAATTGGATATGCTTGAGTAACAACTTGAGTTCTGACACCTTGCCCTGTTGCACGAGACTGTTTGCCATCACTTCGGCAAAGACAATGAATTCGTGCAAGTGGTTTTCAAGGGTAAAAAACTGGGCAATGAAATAATACCGTTTGGTGTAACGACGCAGCAAAGCGATATACGCCTTACGTGCTTCCGTATCCGTCAGGCGTTGCTTGAACTGCTCACGGTAAGCCTGTTTGGTGTTGCTGAACAGTGCATCCGCGTCTGAATCACGTTGTTTGGCGGCATTTTCAGCCGTGGTGTAAGCATTCACGCAGTGCCGAATCGCCGCCGTATCAAACGCCCCCATTGCCAATACTTGCTGGTAAATCTCCTCCAGCACCGCTTTATCCGGCTCTTGTTCCTTGTACGGCGAACCTTTGCGGAATTGGTTGAAGGCTTTGAAAATAGCTTCCGAACGGTTGGTGAAATCCACCACCAACAAATCATCCTGTTCCTTGTCGGCGCGTTTGCGGTTGAGGCGCGAAACGGTCTGGATAGCATTCACGCCCTTCACTGCTTTATCCAAAAACATCGCGGACAATAAGGGCTGGTCAAACCCGGTCTGGAATTTGTTGGCAACCACCAAAATGCGGTAATCGTCTTGCTCGAACACCTCCTCAATCACCCGCCCATCGTGCAGGGTATCAAGTTGGTTGAGCTTAATCTCTTCAATGCTTTGATTGGTTTTAGGATCGGTGTAATCGCTGAAGGCGAACAGCACCTTATACGGCAAACCCTTTTCCGCCAGAATCGTTCGCAAGGTCTGGAAATATTTCAAACCTGCCGGACGTGAAGACGCCACCACCATTGCCTTGCCCCGCCCTTGAATCGACGCGGCTACCTTTTCCTGAAACAGTTTGACGATCACCTCAGACTTGTACTGGATCAAATCGTCATCGCTAAACGCCAGATCACGCAAAGCTTTGGCAACCACTCCCGCAGGAAATGCTTTATCCGGCAATACCTTACTCGATTGCAGGTGATACAACGTTTTGTACGACACAATGTGCTGCACTACGTCCAGAATGTAGCCTTCTTGGATGGCTTCCTCTTCGCTGTAAATATCGATGGGTTCGCCGAAAAACGCCACTGTTTTGGGTGTAGGCGTTGCGGTAAACGCCACGCACACCTGATTGCTGATATTCAGTTTTTCCAAGGTGGCGGCGATGTCGTCACTGCTGGGGGTTTCGTCATCCTCGGCTTCATACTCACCATCAGCGGTAAAGACGCGGTGCATTTTCAACGCCATTTTGCCATCTTGTGAGCGGTGGGCTTCGTCAATCAAAAACGCGATACGGCGGGATTTGAGTGCCTCACTTTGCTGGATTTTGTCCTGTATGTAACCGAACTTCTGGATGGTGGACACGATAATATCGCGGTCTTTTGCCAGAAAATCAGCAAGCTGACTGGAACGCTTAGCGAAATGCACTTTGCTTTTCAGGTGGGTGAAACGGTCGAGGTCATCGCGGATATTCTTATCCAGACTCTTGCGGTCTGTCAGGATAATGATGTTGTCGAACACCTTGCGGTTGTCGGTGGTGTACAGGCTGTCCAACTGATCCGCCATCCACGCCATCGTTAGCGTTTTGCCCGACCCCGCCGAGTGATTGACCAGATATTTTAGCCCTAAACTGTGATGCTGATTGGCGTGTAAGCGCACCCGTTCCGCCAGTTGGCGGCTGGCGCGTAGCTGGTGGTAACGCGGGAAAATGCTGAAAGCGGGTTCAGTCAACACTTCACCTGTTGCAGTGATTTCCTGTTTGGCGGGCGCATACACCAGAAAATGTTCCAGATAACGGGCGATCGTGTCTTTGGCGAACGCATCGCGGTACAGATGCTCAATCGGGTATTCGCCTTGTGTCTCCGCTGTATTGGTCAGCCGCGCATTGAACCAGCGGAAATGCTGCTCAGAACGCGGGTCAGTGGCAATTTTCACTTCAGTATCGCTGGCGGCAACGTACAGAAACGGCAGTGTATACAAGCTGTTGTTCAAATCGCGGGTCAAAAAACTGGTGTGAATCGCATCATCGACAAACTGCCCTTCATCCTCGTGTTTGAGTTCCACCACGATAATCGGCAAGCCATTCAGCCACAGCACCAGATCAACGCGCTCATCATTGTTGGGGTGGTAACGGTATTCTTTTTTGTAGCTGAAACGGTTGTGCTGGTAATGCTGGTGTTGCAATTCGCTGGTGGCAGAACGCGGTTTGGGTTTGTACAGATCGAATTTAACACCTCTAACTTGCAAGCCTTCGCGCATCACCAACCATAAGGGCTTGGCTTTGGCGCAGGCTTGTTTGAGGATTCTGATAATTTCGTCGTCGGTTTTCAGACCGAAAACAGCGTGCAATTCCGCGTAACGTTCGGGCTGGGTGGTTTGGATAAACGCCAACAGGTGCGATTCGACAATGTGGAAGTCTGGCGCGGGCAATTCGGCTTTAGTCAGTGCATGATAGCCGTGTTCGCGCTCCAAAAAGGCGCAAATATGATCTTGAAACAGCGTTTCCTTATTGCTCGGCATTGCCCATCCCCATAGTCACTACTTATCGACAATAGCTAGGACAGGATAAAAATACAACCGTTCACAGCGATTCAGAGCATCCTAAAAATCTCGCACCCAGCCCTGTGGTTCATTTA
>CAYNNA010000043.1:20143-21556 GCA_964398375.1 uncultured Thiothrix sp. | reverse complement strand
GTATAGGGCATTCAAACGCACTGCACAACATAGGCTAAACTCGCGGCATTCTTAGCCTAACGAGATTCACCCGCATGACAGCCCCAGCCCATACCGACACCGTGGTTAAAAGCACCACCTGTTACGAATGCGATGCCAATTGCCTGTTTGATGTCACCATTGACGCGAGCGGTCGCGCCATTAAAGTGGAAGGCTTGCCCAACTGCCCACGCGGGCAATTGCAGTTAGAGCGCCAATATCACCCCGACCGCCTGCTCTACCCGCTCAAGCGCGTCGGTGCGAAAGGTTCTGGTAAATTCGAGCGCATCAGTTGGGAAGAAGCCCTCGACACCATTACCGCCGCCCTGCAAAAAACCAAGGCAGAATACGGCGCACCCGCTGTGGGCTTTTTCGCCGGATACACCAAAGAAGCCCGCCCGCAACTGCAACGCCTTGCGCACGCCTTCGGCAGCCCCAACTACCTCACCGAATCCGGCTGCTGCTTCTCGGCAACGATGGTCGCGGAAAAACTCACCTACGGTTACAAGCTCAAAACCACCTCCACCGTCGAATCACCGAAAACCCAATGCGTGCTCGTGTGGTCAACCAACGCCTCCGGCTCGATTCCGCCGTTTGAAAACCACCACCTTGCCAGCCGCAAAAAAGGCCGCAAGATGATCGTGGTCGACCCGCGCCGCACCGAAACCGCCGAACTCGCCGACATTCACCTGCAAATCCGCCCCGGTACGGATGGCGCACTCGCGCTTGGTTTCCACCACCTAATTTTTGCCAATGGCTGGCAAGATCAGGCGTTTTTGGACGAATGGGCAAACGGGCTAGATGCGTTTCGTGAATACATTAAGGAATTTCCACCCGCACGGGTTGCCGCGATTTGCGGCATTAGCGAAGCCGAGTTACGTGCCGCCGTGGAAATGTTCGCCACCACCAATCCCGCACAAATTGCGATGTCGCCCACCTCCACCGTGCAACACAGCAACGGCTTCCAGAATCACCGTGCCATGATTTTGCTATCCGCTGTGACTGGGAATATCGACCGCGAAGGTGGCAATCGTTTTTTCAACGACAAAGTATTGCCCAAGCCGATTGAGCTATTCGACGTGTGCAAAAACGCATTGCCGCCGCGCATCGGCGATGAAGTCTTCCCGATTTGGACAAAATACTGGCCTGCCGCGCAAAGCATGTTAATGCCGGACTGCATCCTCGAAGGCAAGCCACAACCGCTCAAAGCCCTACTGGCAATGGGCATTAATACCGCGATGTGGGCAAACTCCAAACGCATGGAACGCGCTTTGGGCGAACTGGAGTTTTTCGCCGTCTCCGACTTTTTCCACAACCCCGCCACCTTGCAAGCCGACATCGTATTGCCAGCGGCAACCAGTTCAGTTGCCTGTGCAAGGCTCTGTATGGGGTCGG
>CAYNNA010000043.1:0-20133 GCA_964398375.1 uncultured Thiothrix sp. | reverse complement strand
CGCACTAATCGCCTACCCCGGCTGTGCGTATCAAGGCGAAGTGAAATACCGTCACCAAGCCCTGCCACCGCGTGGTGAAGCCAAACCTGACGGGCAAATCTTCCTCGAATTGGGTGTCAAGCTCGGCATGGCAGAGCAATTCTGGCACGGCAACCTTGCCGCGTCGTGGGAAGAAATGGGCGAAGGTTTGCCCCCCGATGTGCGCAAAGAAGCGTGGGAAAATCCGGCAGGCGTGACCGTTTACAGCCCCGTGATCGAAGAATTGGTGGAAATGGGCTTTTTGGATGCGGATCGGCAATGGCGCATCAACGGCTTCCGCACTGCCACCGGCAAAATCGAATTCGATTCGGTGGAATTGAAAGCGCACGGCTACGACGGCTTGCCGACCTACCGTGAACCGGCGGAAAGCCCGCTGTCCACACCGGAACTGCTGGCAGCTTACCCGCTGGTGTTAACGTCGGGTGGGCGGCAAAAGTTTTTCACGCATTCGCAGCAGCACAATGTTGCGGCAATGCTCGCGCATGACCCGTACCCACGGGTACAGATTCACCCCGACGATGCCGCAGCGCGGGGGATTGCGGATGGGGATGCGGTGGAAATCCGTTCACGGCGTGGCGCGGTAACGTTTCGAGCAGCAGTGACGGACATCATGAAACCCGGCGTGGTACATTGTTTCCACGGCTGGAATGAGGCGAATATCAATGAATTAACCGATGATACGCAGCTTGACCCGATCAGTGGGTTTCCGCCGTTTAAGTCGTTGTTGTGTGAGGTACGCAAGGTGGTAGTATAATATCACTCAAAAGTATCCTTCCTAAAAGTGCAAATTCCTTCTAAACTACCTTTCATGGAAAACCAATACCGCACCGTAATCCGGCAAAAGATCGTTGATAGTATTGCCACCCCGCCCCGCATCTTGACGCGCCGCGATGTATGGCTACCCAAGGTTTCAGGCAAAGCCACTGCTGTCATCGGGATGCGCCGTGCCGGTAAAACCAGCCTGTTATGGCAAATTTTAGGAGAGCGGCTTGCCAGCGGTACAGCCCGTGAAGGTTTGTTGTATTTCAGCTTTGAGGATGAACGCCTCGCGGGTCTGCAAACCAGCGACCTCGATTTGCTGGTAGAAACGTATTACCACCTTTACCCAGAATGGCGTGATCAACGCCGTGCAGTGTTTTTCCTCGATGAAATCCAACTGGTAGAGGGGTGGGAGCTGTTTGCGCGACGCTTACTGGACAGTGAAAACATTGAGCTATTCTTGTCTGGCTCGTCGGCACGCTTGTTGTCCCGCGAAGTGGCGACCAGTATGCGCGGACGGGCGATGGAAGCGGTGGTGCTACCGTTCAGTTTCCGCGAAAGTTTGCGGCATCAAGGAGCAGAACCTAAGCTCAGCCCCAGCCATTTACCCAAAGCTGCCCGCTCGAAGCAGGATAAACACTTACTGACCTATTTGCAGGAAGGGGGGTTTCCTGAAGCGCAAGGCTTGGATGTGCGTAACCGCGTGGAATTGCTCAAAGGCTATGTGGACCTAGTGTTATTGCGGGATGTCATCGAACGCCATGCCATTTCCCAACCGCTGGTATTGCGCTGGATGGTGCGGCAATTATTGGGCAATGCGGGCAGTCCCTTCAGCATCAACAAATTCCACTCTGATCTTAAGTCCCAAGGCATGGCGGTGGGAAAAGACACGCTGTACAGCTATTTGGATCATTTGGAAGACGCTTTTTTGGTACGTGCGGTCAATCTTGCCTGCGACTCTGAGGCGCGTCGCCGCGTGAATCCCCGCAAAATATACCCCATCGACACGGGGCTGATTCCTATTTTTGACCGCTCTGGTAAAGCCAATCTGGGGCACGCACTGGAAACCGTGGTTTTGCATGAGCTTGACCGACGTGGTGCAGAGCTGGGCTATGTGCGTACCATTGCCGGGTTTGAAGTGGATTTCTTTGCCCGTTACCCCGATGGTCACGGTGAGCTTATCCAAGTCTGTGCCGACCTTGATGCGCCAGAAACGGCATTGCGGGAAATCAGGGCTTTGCAGGATGCGGTGAGTGAATACCCCAACGCGCAACAGCTATTACTGACACTGCATAAACCCGCCGTGCTGGATGTGCCAACGGGGATTGAGGTAGTGGCAATCAGGGATTGGTTATTACAGGACAGTGGGGCGTTTATGGGGTAGACCAATCGTGTGATGGTTACGGTTATCGCCGTTCAAAAAATATCCGCCACGCGGGTATAAGACAGCGCCTCAATACCATCACTAAACACCCGTGGTTCGCCGCTATACACCACATAGCGGCGCGTCAATACTGCATTCGTCTCGGAAAACCGCTGCAAACCTTTCTTGAAGCTACTGTTCCACGTCGCCGCCGCCTTGATTTCCACGCCCGTCAACTGGCTACCCGCCTTGAACAGCAAGTCGACTTCATTACCCTGATAATCGCGGAAAAAGTACAGGTTTGCCGTCAAACCTTGGTTATAACGTGCCTTCAACGCCTCCAATACCACCAGATTTTCAAACAGGCTACCCATGAGCGGGTCACGCGCCACTTGCGAGGGCTTTTCAATATCCAGCAAATAACTCAGCAATCCTGTATCGGTGAAATAATATTTGGGCGACTTAATCACGCGCTTGCCAAAGTTTTCAAAATACGGCGGCAAGGCAAACACAATGAACGACGCTTCCAAAATCGACAACCACTGTTTGACCGTCTTGCTATCGACCCCGACATCACTCCCCAGCGATTGGTAATTGATGATCTGCCCCACCCGCCCCGCCAATAGTTTGATAAATTTCTCAAACAGATTGGCATCTTTGAGGTGGATGAGCTGGCGAACATCGCGTTCCACATAGGTTTGGTAGTAGTTCGCGTAAGCGGTATACGGGCGTTGTTGCTGAGCATACACACGCGGCAAAAAGCCGTGGTGGATGTATTCTGCAAAATCATCGAAATGAATCCCTGCCGCCGTCAATTCCGCTATCGACAGCGGCAACAAATGCAGAATGCCCGTGCGCCCTGCCAACGACTGCGTAATCGCTGCGCGTAATTCAAGCTGATGCGAACCCGTCAACACAAACTGCCCTTGGCAACCGCTTTGGTCAACGATGCCTTGCAAATAGCTCAACAAGTGCGGCACACGCTGCACCTCGTCAAAAATGACGTTCCCTGCATAACGTTTCAAAAATGCGTTGGGGTCATCGAGCGCAAACTGGCGGATTTCGGGCGTTTCCAGACTGACGTATTCGTAGTCAAGCAAGGCGGTGCGTACCAGCGTGGTCTTGCCTGACTGCCGGGGACCAATCACAGTAACAATCGGGTATTCACGCAATTGCGTCAGAAATTCGGGGGTAATATCACGTATAATCATGCGATTAGATGATAGATCATGACTATCTGGAGTTCAACTCCAGATAGTTCGATAAACACCAACAAAACCCCACAATCAGGGCGTACACCTGCCTTTAACGCGAAAACGTATTACAAAGCACCAAACAACGAAGGAATGTCAGATGATCACTACCCTAGCCTCCGAATACCAACGCATCCGCCACACCAGCGCGGCGATTTGCGCACCGCTGGCGCGTGACGATTACCAACTGCAAAGCATTGTCGAAACCAGCCCACCGAAATGGCATTTGGGGCATGTGACCTGGTTTTTTGAAACCTTCGTGCTGCAAGCCTTCGTGAAAGGCTACCAACCATTTCACCCCGACTACAACTACCTGTTTAATTCGTATTACCAAACCGTTGGCTCGATGCAACCCCGCGCCGAACGCGGCTTAATGTCGCGCCCCACGGTGGAAGAGGTCTACGCCTACCGTGCTGCGATTGATGAGCGCATGATGGCCTTGCTAAGCGACGCTGACCCCAGCCAACAGCAAGCCATCGCTGCCCGCGTCACCCTTGGTTTGCACCACGAACAGCAACACCAAGAGTTGCTGTACATGGACATTAAACACAACTTCTGGCGCAACCCGCTGCGCCCGATTTACCTGCCCAAAACTTTGCCCGTGCGCGAAGCCAGCCCGTTAACATGGGAAACCCGTGAAGGTGGTTTGATCGAAAGTGGTTTCGATGGCGACAACTTCGCCTACGACAACGAACGCCCCCAACACAAGGTCTGGCTCGAACCGCACCGCCTCGCCTCACGCCTGACCACCAATGGCGAATACCTTGCCTTTATCGAAGACGGCGGCTATCAACGCGCCGAATTGTGGCTGGCGGATGGCTGGTTTCACCGCAAACAACACGGCTGGCAAGCACCCCTGTATTGGGAACAGCGCGATGGGCAGTGGCACGAATTCACCCTGCACGGTTTCGAGCCGCTCAACCTTGCCACCCCTGTGGCGCACACCAGCTATTACGAAGCCGATGCCTTCGCCCGCTGGTCGGGCAAACGCTTGCCACTGGAAGCCGAACTCGAACACCAATTGCGCGAATTACCGATTACGGGGCATTTCACCGACAGTAACACCTTCCACCCGCAAGCAGGTACGGGCCAACACTATGGCTCTTTGTGGGAATGGACAGCTTCACCCTACACCGCCTACCCACGCTTCAAGCCGCTGGAAGGCAGCATGGGGGAATATAACGGTAAATTCATGTGCAACCAGTGGGTATTGCGCGGCGGGGCGTGTATAACACCACCCGACCATATTCGCCCCACCTACCGAAACTTTTTTTACCCACACGACCGCTGGCAGTTCAGCGGTATTCGTCTCGCGGAGGACGTATGAACGCTATTTGTCCCAAAGCCACCAAGGTCAGCTTCCACGATTACCAACCGGAGCTGGAAAGTTTCCGGCAAGCCGTGTTGCACGGGCTGGCGCACGAACACAAACAAATTCCGCCCAAATTCTTCTACGACGAACGCGGTTCGCAATTGTTTGAAGCGATTTTGGAACAGCCGGAATATTACGTGCCTACCGTCGAAAAGCAGCTCTACCGCGATTATGCGGTGGAAATGGCAACGTTGATCGGCAAGGATACGGTGCTGATCGAACCGGGCAGCGGCAGTTGTGAAAAGGTGCAGTTGTTGCTGGATGCGCTGCGCCCCGCTGCATATGTGCCAATGGATATTTCCGGCGATTTCTTGCGCCAATCGGCGGCAGCGTTAGGGGCAAGTTTCCCTTGGTTACACGTTCATGCCGCGTGTTTGGATTTCACTCGTGAATTGCACTTGCCGCAAAACGTACCCGCTGGGCGGCGCGTGGTATTCATCCCCGGTTCGAGCTTGGGCAATTTTGATTTGCCGGAAGCGCAGCACTTTCTGTTTAACATTGCGCAATTGGTCGGCAAGGGCGGCGGCTTGCTGATCGGGGTAGATCGCAAAAAAGACAAAGCCGTGCTGGAAACGGCGTATAACGATGCAGCAGGCGTGACGGCAGCGTTTAACTTGAATTTGTTGGTGCGCATCAATAACGAACTCGGTGGCACGTTTGATCTGGAGGCGTTTGAACATTACGCCTGTTACAACGCGGCGATGGGGCGGATTGAGATGCACTTGACCAGCTTGCGAGATCAAAACGTGCAAGTGGCGGGGAAAACGTTTGCGTTTGTGGAAGGGGAACGGATTCATACCGAAAATTCGTACAAATACCATCCAGAGGAGTTCATGGCGCTGGCAACGGCTGCGGGGTTTACCTGTGAGCGGTATTGGACGGATGCGGCGGATCGGTTCGGGATTTATTATTGTCGGGCGTGAGGGAAGAGCGCAAAGCAGGCGTGGGGAAGGAAGATGAGTTACACTTGGGAAAGATTATAAACACAGTGGAGAAATCGTTATGTTACAAGCAATTGAAGCAGTCATTCATCCTGATGGGACGGTGCATTTGCTGGAAAATCTGAAGGTGACACAGCCCACCCGTGTGATTTTGACCTTACTTCCCGGCAAACTCAGTGAGCTTCCCCACGCTATTTGGGCAGCGCGTAAAGGTGACGTGGCGAATGTATTGGCTTTACTGAAATCCCCACGTTACCAACAGCGTCCGGCTGGAAATCCAGCGGCAATGGAAGAAGCTATTCGTGAGAATCGTGATGCTTGGGGTGATGAATGAGCCAGCGCATCTCTCCCGGAGGTAGAGGGGGAGCAAGAGGGAGATGACTCTCTTCTCTTAGCCCCTCTACCTTTTCATAATTCCCCCGCAAACGCCCGCTGACTCAGCAGCCACTTTTCAGTTGTTGAAGCATTGCTTCTGATAGCCACATGCCATGTTTTGTTACCAGTGCGTCATAGTGTGCCAGCAATTTATCTTTGCTGATCAAGTGTTTCGCGTTGGCTAACTGTAATATGCCGAGTGTGCCAATCATGTTTAATCCCATTCGTTTAGCTTTCTGACGGGCGCGTAAATCATCCAGCAGTACAAAATCTGCGTTGGTTTCTTGTGCCAGCACCATTGCCTCCAATTCTCCGGCATGGAGTACGCCGATAGAACCCGCGACGTAATGACTGCCAAATTCTGACAGCGTTTTCACTTGTACAAAATCAGGCAAGGGCAAATCCCCAATCTCTGCTAGTACTGCTGGTGGAATGCTGGTTTCGGTGAAGCATTGGGCAAGTAAACCTAGTTCGCCGAGTTTTGATAAGAAAATTAGCGGGCTGGCGTTGGAGACTACCCGCATTATGCGCCTGCCATTAAACGAGCAACCGTTTGCAGGTCTTCTTCAACCACCTCGTCGGCAATGAAAAAGCCGATGTTAAAGTGTTCCCGGAGGCGGTAGAGAAACTCATCAAAACTGAGGTTCGCTAACGTGGCGGCGGCGGCAAAGCTGATTTTGTGCGCGTGGTAGAGGCTGGCGGCAAGGAAAAACTCGGCAGCATTTTTGCCGAATGGCGCTAGCACTTCATCAAATTCTTGCTTTAGCATTAGTGACATAGGTAAGTTCTCATGCTGTGATGGTGATGCCAGTATAGCAAGAATCGGGAGAACCCTCACCCCCCAGCCCCCTCTCCCAGAGGTAGAGGGGGAGCAAGAGATACAGTATATCTAAAAAATACAATGGTAGTTTGATCACCTATGTTATGCTACTACCATGAAAGACAAGCAATCCAAAGCAGAGCGACTCAGCTACTTCAAGATGCGTTATCCTGATGATGCCATCCTTGAGTATGTGATCTGGAAATTACCGCAACCAACAGCCGATAGACCGCATGGTTACAAATACCGTTATTATTACGGTAAGAATGGTGAACGGTTGGTGGGCTATGACAATGAATCCGGCAAAGGCGACCATAAGCACATTGAGGGTGAAGAATACCCGTATGTGTTTGTTAGTTTGGAGCAATTGACTCGCGATTTTCTTACAGACGTACTGGCGCATAGAGCCAAAGAGGTGTCCCATGACGCATAATTCTCTCATTATCACGGTACTTGACCCTGAAACGGCGATGCAGCAAATGCTGGCGGATGCCCAGCGTCTTGATCAGGGTAGAGCGGTGGCTGAACCTAATCGTTTGGTTTTTAGCAGTATGGATCAATTGCTGGCGAATCTGACCCCCAAGCGTTGGGAGTTGGTGAATCGGCTGGCGCGGGAAGGGGTGCTTTCTATTAAGCGGCTGGCGGAATTATTGAAGCGTGACTACAGCAATGTTCATAGCGATGTGCAGCGATTGCGGGAAAATGGCTTGCTGGAAATGAGTGAAGAGGGCGGGGTTTACGTGCCTTGGGATAATTTGGATATTAAGCTCAGTTTGAGGCGGGCGGCTTAAGGAAGATCGCGAAGAACCCTCACCCCCCAGCCCCCTCTCCCGGAGGTAGAGGGGGAGCAAGAGGAAAATAACTCTCTTCTCTTAGCCCCTCTACCTCTGGGGCGAAGCGCCGCGTTGAAGCGGCAGGGGTGTGGGTTGGGGTGAGGGTCTTCGGCTCATAGTTTCCCCGCAAACGCCCGCTGACTCAGCGCGTTGAACTGCTCATCGGCTTGCGCGAGTGAAGCCTTGAGCTTGGCTTTCAAGCCTTCCGTTTTCTGCACCCGCGCCGCAAATTCCCGCTGCAACTCAATCGGCGGAAGAATAGTTTTTATATTTCTTACAATATTGGTGCTGATAGTATTAAGACCAGATGTAGTATTGCTTGTTTTAAACATTTGCTCCCTACCTCCTTGAGAATTAATAAAGTTATTTAGCAATAAAGGAAGTATTTTTTCAGATGTTATTCTGATACGAATTAAATGATTTTGATGCACACACTCTGAGATGTTTCCATTCCAAATGGCTGATCGTCCGATTTCATTTTTATTGCCATGCCCCTCTACAACTAAAATATCATCTTTTTTTAATTTGACTCTTTGGTATTCGCTCTCGGTCAAACCTATATACTTTATCTCATTAAGAGCCAGTTCATTTCTTAGAACATTTGCAACCCTTAAATAAGGCTTTCTGAAATCATACTGATCCCTTTTTGCTGAAACCTGTATGCCCCCTTGAATATCACAAATACTTCCAACGTTAGCAACCTCCCACCCCTTCGGGTTCGCCACCGGATCACCAAACATATCCAAAAACACCGCCCGCAAGAATTCATCAGCTAGTTCAATCGCTTGCTGGCGTTTGCGGCGGATGGCATCGGCTTTGTCGAGGATGGCGGCGATGCGTTGTTGTTCGGGGAGTGGGGGGAGGGGGATTAATTCACCATGCACCAGATTTCTATTAAGCGTAGGAACACCCGCACCTTCTACAAATCGCTCAAGCCGAAATGCTCGCAGCATGTAATAAACCCACTTGGGATCATTCTCATGGAAATTAGTAACATATAATGCTGTATTTAATGGCCAATAGTCTTCTTCAACGTAATGAACTTTTCCAATTGTTCCAGACCTGCCAGTAACAACACCAGGTGCTTTTATTTTTGCATCATCATGTGAGCCGTTTTGCCCATTTGCGGCATATATCGGAACATTACCAGCATTTCGTTGATCGACAGGTAAATCATAGCCTCTCTTGAGTGTTGAAATATCTTTTAGCGGAACTAAAGGCCATGACTGTGCATTTCCAAACCAACTCATAGCACTGCCTCTATTGTTATTAGTTTCTTTAAAGAACCCTCACCCCCCAGCCCCCTCTCCCAGAGGTAGAGGGGGAGCAAGAGTGTATTTTTCTTAGCCCCTCTACCTTTGGGGCGAAGCGCCGCGTTGAAGCGGCGGGGGTGCGGGTTGGGGTGAGGGTCTTCGGGAAGAACGAGGGAAAGGGAATTCTTCAATTTATGCACGATATTCCGCCTGTGGCTCAGCAACTGCCGCATCCTGAAGGTTATCCATATCAGCAAAGTTGGTAATTTTGACCGCCCCATCAGGGAAACGCGCCACAATATCCAGTTGCCCACCCATCGCCTCAATATGGCTACGCAGCGTTGAAATATACATATCGGTGCGCCGTTCCAGCTTGGCAATTGCAGGCTGTTGGACGCGCAAAATCTCAGCGAGTGCGTGTTGTGACAAGCCACGAGCGCGACGCAATTCATGCAGCGGCATTTCAACCAACATGGATTTTAATTTTGCCTCAGACCGCGCTAAGGCTTCAGGAGACATTTTGGCTGTCAGTTCAGCGAATTTCTTAACCATCATATATACAACATTATTCCTTGGATGGAATTATAGGGCGATTACAGCATTTTCTCCAGTGCTTCGAGATCAGCGAGGATTTCTTGCTCCAACGCCTTCAACTTCCCCAAAATCACCTGCGGCGCATCGTACTGCTCTTCCGCGTACACCACATCCTTGTAACGGTTGATCGACAGGTCAAACTTGTTCGCCGCAATATCCGCCGCATCCACCACAAACGCCTGCTGGGCTTTGTCGCCAAACGCCGCCGCAATGTCTGCCGCCGAAGCATTCGCCAGCACCAAAGCGCGGTATTGCTGCCATTGCGCCACCACCGTCGGCAAATCATTCGCCGCAATCGGGGTGCGTTTGTCGTCCAGCGAATAGCCATCCGCCTGCACGTCATAAAACCACACCCGTTCCGTCACCCCGCCCTTGGTGAAAATCAGGATAGCCGTCGACACCCCCGCATACGGCTTAAACACCCCGCTCGGCAACGACACAATGCCTTCCAACTGGTTCTGTTCCAACAACGCCTGCCGCAACTGCTGATGCGCATTGCTCGACCCGAACAGCACGCCATCCGGCACGATCACCGCCGCCCGCCCGCCCAGTTTCAACGCCCGCAAAATGTGCGCCACAAACAGCAACTCGGTCTTTTTGGTTTTCACCAAGCCCAAGACATCGGGGTTCACATTGCTCTCATCCAAACTGCCCTTGAACGGCGGATTGGCGAGAATAACATCAAAGAAATTCTCCTCCTGCTGCGGAAAGTCTTTTTTGATCGACTTGTTCAAACTGTCCTGATAACGGATATTGGCGTTGAACACCCCGTGCAGCAGCATATTCATACTCGACACCCGCAACATGGTGGTATCGAAATCAAACCCCCAGAACATCTTGCTGTTAATGTGATCACGGTAATCCGCCAGCAAATCACCAGAATACACCGGGTTGCCTTCCTCATCCGCAAACGTTCCTGCGGGGCTGGAATACGTGCGGTTCAAATATTCCATCGTCCGCGCCAGAAATCCCGCCGTACCACACGCTGGGTCACACACCACCTCATCCGGGCGTGGTGCAACCAATTCAATCATCGCGTCGATAATGTGGCGCGGGGTACGGAACTGCCCATTGATCCCCGCCGTGGTCAGCTTGCTCAACAAATATTCGTAAATGTCACCCTTGGTATCGCTCTTGGTCAGCTCCAGCTTATCCACCATCGCCACCGCCGCCGCCAGCACCGACTCGTTTTTGATTTCCAGCGTCGCATCCTGCATGTATTCGCCGATATTAATCAGCCCCTCACGCACCGCGTTTTCCGCGCCCGTGCCATCATTCGGCTGCTCGCCAAGGCTGACAAAAAACGGGAACACCTTATCGCGTAAATGCGTGTGCAGCTCTTTCCCCGACAAGTTCTTGAAATGCTTCCAGCGCAACAACTGCCCTGCTTCACCCTGTGGAAAAATGCGCTCAAATGCCGCCCCACTACGCGCCGCCTTGCGTTCCGCGACTTCCTCCTGCATATCCAGCATTCGCGCAAACAGCAGGTAACTAATCTGCTCGATTACGGTTAAGGGGTTGGTGATCCCGCCCGTCCAGAATTTTTCCCAGAGTTTGTCAATGTCATTGCGTGCTTGTCCGGTGAGCATGGGGTGTCCTTGTTGGATAACGGGAATCATTGTGGCATGAAGCAGACCCTCACCCCAACCCCTCTCCCAAAGGTAGAGGGGCTTTTGTCGAAGCAGGCGGGATTTTTCGCGGTTGGTTATCGTCATTGGTGATCCTGAAGACCCTCACCCCAACCCCTCTCCCAGAGGTAGAGGGGCTAAGAGTAAGCGCCCATTTTTTCTTTGTCTTATCTTGCTCCCCCTCCACCTCTGGGAGAGGGGCTAAGAGCAAGCCCGTACATCTTTTCTTTGTCTTATCTTGCTCCCCCTCTACCTCTGGGAGAGGGGGCTGGGGGGTGAGGGTCTTCCCTTCTTCAAAAACGGCTGCAACACCCCAAACAATTCCTGCGCATCCGCCGCCGTAAACACCCCGTCAATCCCCTCATAATGCACGCTGGTAAACGGCGCGTCATACAACGTATCCACCGGAATGCTGCCGTGTTCGGCAATGTAATTTTTCAGCAAATTCATAAAGCGCACTTGCAGCGCCGTCAGCGTTGGGTGCTGATGCAAAAAAGCGGTGAAATGCTGTTCCACCGCGCCAACATCCAGCCCCACCAATTCGCGCACCGTTTCTTGCAACTGCTCTGCTGTACGCCCATAAAATTCGTTCAATACCGCCAGACTCACGCCGGGGTGCGCGGTTAAAATCGTCGAAGTCAAGGTGGTCAACTCCTCCACACTCACCACATCCCCTGCGCGGATTTTTTGCAGCACGGGGTTATCTGCCAGCAGCGCATCCAGCACGGTTTTCAAACGGCGACGGTACAGCAAAGCCTCATTCGCGCCCGCAATAACGACCTTGCGTTCCTTTTCCAATATGCCGTCATCCTGAGTTTTGGTGTTCGGTGTGCCGTAACTCACCTCGCCACCCGCTTGGCGGTATTTCATAATGCCACGCAACTCAGTACGTACCTGCTCCAGCGCATCCATACTCAATGCTTGCCAGAATACGGCACTACGCACTTCCGCAATGACTGCCTCTTTCTGGCGCACGGCTTGGATATTCACCGCCAGCTTATCGAGTTCCGCCAGTAAGGTATCGCGTTGAGTGGCAAGGCAACTCGCGCCTTCCACCCAGCAGCGTTGCACGTTCGCCATGAGTTTGTCGAACTGGATGGCATGTTTATCCTGCAACACCCGTGCCGCCATCAAGGGTGCGATTTTACTCTCCAGCAAGTGGCGCGTTGCGGCACTCATGCGCGGCAAGGCATCGGTTTGCTGGAGCTGTGCCACCAGCCGTGATTCGCGTTTGACCGCAATACTGTCTTGCGGCAAATCGTTAATATCCGCCAGCAGCAAGGCAACCGCAGCATCCAATGCAGCGGCATGGTTGGCTTTCAGTGCGGCATTCGCCAGTTCCAGCCGCGCTTCAAACAGGGTTTGTAACAACGACTTGCTGCCCACGTCGTCCGGTTCTTTGTAGTCCTGCTCGAAAAAGTCGAAGTTGCTGTAATGGTCGAAAATGTAGAACTCAGTTTTATGCTTGCCCGCGCCGAACAGGTTGGGGCAAAGGCGTGTGCCGCGCCCAATCATTTGCCAGAATTTGACCCACGACATCACTTTTTTGGCGAATACCAGATTGACCACTTCCGGTACATCAATGCCGGTGTCGAGCATGTCGACTGAAATGGCAATGCGGAAATCGTGGTTGCCTTTTTTCTTGAATTCCTTGATTAGGCTGTCCACTTTGGGGATTTTATTGTGGATCACCTTGCACACTTTGCTGCCGTATTGCGGGTAGAGTTGGCAGAACAGTTTCTCCAAGTGTTCGGCGTGGTCTTGGCGTTGCGCAAAGATAATGGTTTTGCCCACCAGTGATCCCGTTTCATCTTTGATGCCGTGGTTCATCAGGTTTTCGAGGATGGTCTTGTCGGTATCTGCGCTAAAAATTTTGCGCCCAAGGTCTTTACCCGCAATGGTGGTGGTTTGCGCGGTTTCTTGCCCTAAATCCTCTTCGAGCTGGCGTTGTTGCGCCTCGCTCAAATCCTTGTAGTGGATGCCGTTGCGCAGGAATTCGGTGGTCAAATCCTTGGCGCGAAACGATGCAAGGTAGGGCGGGTCGTTATTGATTGCCGCCTCCAGCCCGAATTCATAGGTCGGGTCGGTGGTTTCGCAGTCGAACATGCCAAAGGTATTGCGGCTGATGAATTTCACGGGTGTGGCAGTCAGCCCCAGTTGCAGCGAATCAAAATAGTCGAACAAATCGCGGTATTTGTTGTAGATGCTGCGGTGTGATTCGTCGGCAATGATCAGGTCGAAAAAGCCCACGTCGAGTTGTGCAAAGCGGTTCATCATGCCGGGGTAGGTGGCGATGTAAATCCGCGCACTTTGGTCAATCTGGTTGGTGTCGCCGATCACGCAACGCGGTTCAGTGGGCAGGTTGTGCTTAAAGGCTTCGTCGGCTTGAATGCGCAATTCCTTGCGATCACACAAAAACAGGATGCGTTTTGCCCAGCCGGTACGCACCAGCAATTCGCTCAGTGCAATCGCCACGCGGGTTTTACCCGTACCCGTCGCTTGAATAATCAAGGTTTTGCGGCGTTGCTTCTGGAAGTGTGCCGCTACGGTTTTGATGGCTTCGATCTGGTAAGGGCGGTCGACGATTTTCAAATCGGGGTTGTGCTGTTCCAGTGCTGCCACACGGTAGTGGCGTTGGTAGATCAGGTAATCAAGGCTGTCTTTGCTGTAAAAACCGTACACCGGGCGATAGGTGTTGTAGTGCAGATCGTCCCAGATAAAGGTTTCGTAGCCGTTGGAATAGAAAATCACCGGGCGTTGGTAGCCCATGTTCTCCAGCGCATCGGCGTAAAGGCGGGCTTGTTCGCGCCCTGCTTGCAAGCTGGTATTGCCGGACTTTTTGGCTTCGATCACCGCGAGCGGTTGCCCGTTATTACCCCACAGCACATAGTCAGCGCGACCTTTGCCGGAAATATTATCGGGGTAATCCACCACGAATTCGCCGCTCACTTGCGCGGGATCAGCCACATTCCACCCTGCTTTTTGCAGCATGACATCAATCAGCAATTGGCGGGTTTGCGCTTCGTTCCAATGTAGGGAAGCGGCGACTTGTTGGCTGTTGGTTTGGCGTTGCTGGGTTTCGAGTAGCGTGAGTGGCGGCAGGCGTTCGCTGTGTTGGGTGCGTTCGCGTTCCAGTGCTTCACGGGTTTGCTGTAATTCCTCTTCCAACTTTTTGAGTTGTTTGGTACTGATGCGCGGGTCAACCACCGTCTGGAAAGCGGCAATCTTGGCAGGCGAGTAACCGTAGTAACGCACCGCCATATACGCGGCAATTTCATAGGCTTTGCCCAACGCCACATGCGCACTGCGGGCATCGCCATTGCCGCCATGCGCGGTATCATTGCCTTGAATGCGTAAAAAATGCAGTTGGTCGAGCAAGGCACGGCTGACACAGCCGGTAAACACGGTATCGCGCAGCAAGTCGTAAAAGCTGGCTTGGGGCAGGCGCGGTAAGCGTTCGAGGTGGTAAATCGTGCGGGTGACTTCTTCGGCAAAGCCACGCAAACGCGTCAAGGCGCTGCCCGGGTCGAGGAACAACACCGCTTCTGCCAAACCGCCAAGGTTAGCCAGTGTGTCATGATGCGGGCGCAGGAATTCAAAATTGGTGGATTGCATGAGGATAAATTATAGCCTAAAGTTTGCGTCAATCCCGTGACCGTGATCACGTCCCTCTACTGCGAGCCTATTTATGCTGACACCCGAAAGCCGCTTCCCCGCCCTGCAAAACTGCTTGTATTTAAATCACGCAGCGGTTGCCCCTTGGCCGCAAGTCACTGCTGATGCCGTGCAAGCGTTTGCGGCAGAAAACGCACGGCAAGGCACACTCAATTACCCACACTGGCTGACGCTGGAACAAGCCTTGCGCGAACAAGCGTGTGAATTGCTGAACGCCCCCGCAGCCGGTGATATTGCGCTGGTGAAAAATACCTCGGAAGGCTTGTCATTCGTCGCTTACGGGCTGGACTGGCGTGCAGGTGATAATGTGGTGGGGATTCGTCAGGAATTCCCCTCCAACCGCTATGTGTGGCAATCGTTGGCAAACCAAGGCGTGGAATTCCGCCAATTGGATTTGTGCGAATACCCTGATGCCCCCGAAACAGCCTTGCTGGCGTTGTGCGATGCGCGTACCCGTTTGCTCAGCATTAGCGCGGTGCAATACACCAACGGCTTGCGCATGGATTTGGCAAAAATCGGGGCATTTTGCCGCGCCAATGGCATTCTATTTTGTGTGGATGCGATTCAACACATCGGCGCAATGCCGTTTGATGTGCAGCAAGTGCAAGCCGACTTCGTAGTGGCGGATGGGCATAAATGGATGCTGGGGCCAGAAGGCTTGGCACTGTTTTACGTGCGCCGTGAGGTGTTGGAGTCTTTGCGCTTAACCCAATACGGCTGGCACATGGCGGAAGGGCTAACCGATTACACGATGGAAGACTACCAGCCCGCATTGGATGCACGGCGGTTTGAATGCGGTAGCCCGAATATGTTGGGGATTCACGCGCTGCACGCCAGCTTAGGGGTATTGCTGGAAACCGGCATGGCGACGGTGTGGGAACAGCTTAGTGCGCGGATACAGTATTTGCTGGATGGGCTGCAAGCCTTGCCGGATATGGAAATTCTCAGTGATACGCGGGTAGAACGGCGTTCGGGTATTGTGACCTTCCGTTCCCGCTATGAAACGAACGACGCACTGTTCAAGCGCTTGCAAACACACGGCATTTTCTGTGCCACACGCGGCGGCGGGATTCGCCTTTCACCGCATTTCTACACACCGCTCGTGCAATTACAGCAAGTGCTAGACATACTCAAAACAAGCCCTTGAGTTTGTTTTTCAACTCATCTTGCAGGCGTTGTTCCAGTTTTTCGACTTCGCCCTGCACGTCTTGCTGGATGCGCTCTTTGACTTCAGCACCCTTTTGCTTGAGCAACACATCCAACTCCAACTCATAGCTGGGTTTACTCCACGCGCCATGAATATGCAAAGGTGCAAACAAGCCGTCCGCTTTGCCCGCTTTGGGCTTTTCGCTAATGCGTAATTTAAAATCGAGCGATTCACCGACGATATTCACATCGCCGTTACCTTTCACCTGAAAATGCGGGGCGAGCATCACGTTTTCATCGGTATGAAACACCCCTTGTTTCACTTGCCACTGCCCTTTCAATTGGGTGAACGTGACTTCAGTTTCGCCTGCGGCATTAATACGCTCCTTCTCAAACAACTTGACCACTTCACGGGTTTTTTGCGCGAAATTCGCATCGCGAATCGTGCCTTCGTTCAACGTAAGGTCGATCGTGCCATTGAGATTTTGCTTGAAAAGCTTAGCATCACCCACCACGGAATCCAGTTTCGCGGTCATATCCAGCGCCCCTGTGACCAAACGGTCTTCAGTCAGAGCGAATAGCAATTCTTCCGTGCGCAGTTTTTTTACCGTGTGTTCGCTGCTGAAAGTCGCCGGGGTTTGCAGGGTATCGAGGTTAATTTCACCTTGATAAGCGCCTTGGAATAACGTGCCAGTGGGGGTGAGTTTGACTTGCCCTTCCTTAAACTGCACGCCAAGCGTCGCCTGCTGCAAGGTGAACGGGGGATAACTGAGCTGTTCTGCTTTGAATTTACCATCAACCACACGGCTCGGCAGCATAGGATCGCGCACTTGCAAATTGCCCGTCAATTGCTGCTCGGCTGCCTTGATGACGTTGTTTGGCAAATCGAGCAAGCCTTTGCCACTCTCCAGATTCAGGCTCAATTTGCCGCTGGATTGCTGCTGCAATTGCCCGCCGGGAATCTCGGTGGATTGCACGTCAGCGTTGATGCTCAAGTCGGTCATATCCAATTGCTGTTTGATAAGGTTGACATCCAGCTTGCTACTCAGCGTCACTTTACCCAGCCCCTCTAAAGTGACGTCGGCTTGTAAATCAGGGATGCTGACACGTTCTTTTTTCAAATTGCCTTGCAGATTACCACTGAGATTCGCCGCTAAGCGTTCCGGCTGCTTAACCTGCAAGCGTAAGTCAGTGAGGGAAACGTCTTCTTGATTTTCTGCCAATTCAGCCCTAGTAGAGAGGGTTAACTGCATGGTTAGTGCAGGTTCGTTTTGGGTCAGGTGCGTATCAAGGTGAATATCAACCGGTTTACCGGGATTAAACGTACCCGTTTTAAGGTTGAGTGGTGCTAACGTCAAGGTTTTGCCTTGCTGGTCATCCCGCCAGTGTAATTGCGAATCTTGCACACTCACGCCGGTAATCACCATACCACCCAGCAAACTGGTCATGGCTTCACCCGCTTTAGCATTGGCTTTAGAGGAGTTTTCCGGCAGCAAATCTTGCCAGTTGGTTTTGCCGTTTTTATTGCGGTGCAAATTCAGCTTCAATCCTTGCAGATGCACTTCATTGATTTTGAGCTGCTGCTCCAACAAGGGCAGGAACTGTACGGTGACTCGTGCACTATCGGCCTCAGCGAAAAACTTGTTCGCAAAGCCCTTGGCATTGCCGAGTTTCACCTGCCCCAGTTGCAACGCAATATCGGGGTAAAACGATAAGTGAATATCGCCGTCAATGTCGAGTTCGCGCCCGGTCTGTTCCTTGACCAAAGCCGCGAGTTCCGGTTTGTAACGATTGGCATCAAATGTCAGCGCGAATACCGCAATTGCTGCCACGATCAGCAGCAATAACGCGAATAGCCAAGCGAGTGGGCGCAATAGTGGCATGAGAGTAGTCCCTTTCTGTAGCCTTTATTATATTGCCCCCCACTATAGCCTATTGGGCTGGCGGCAGGTAGTAGCCCGGTGCTGGCGCATAGTACTGCTGCGGGTAATAAGCCGGGTAGGTTGGCGCGTACATTGGCTGTGGGTAAGGCGCGTAATAACTGTACGGATAGACATACGGGTAACTGTATGCCCCCGTATTAAGGCTATTATAAGCGGTGTTATAAGCCGAGCCGTAAGCATTGAATTGCCGATCTTGGTATTGCGCCACATCACCTTGGCTTTGCGCACGGCTGTCAGCGTTGAACATGCTGTTTGCCTTGGCACGGAAATTCAGGTCGAAATCCATATTAATGTCGGCTTCACCACGTCCGCGTGACTGTCCATTGGCATTGGTGTTGCCATTGCCGTAAGTTTGCCCGGCAGCATTGACTTGGCGGGATTGTTCTTGACGATTATTGCCAAAGAAATTTCCCATATCCCAGCCATCGAAAAAATTAGCGGATGCGTTGCCAGCCAACAAGCTCAAAGCAGTGAAAATAATGATACGTGTGCTCATGATGGTATCTCCTTCTAGTGGTTTCACCAGTTTATACGCATTCATAAGCATTTGCTAATACAACCTTTAAAAGCCGGATCACCAGCCCTGCTTAAACTTGTCGATCAGCCGCCGCTCACGCTTATCCGGCTTGTGCAACTTGACATTCACCCCGTGCAAACGCCGTTCTTCGATCACCGCCTCACGTGCTTCACGGTGATGTTCCGACTCGGCATACAGCAGGCGGGCTTCACTGGCAGGGCGGCGCTGTTCGTTCAAGCCTTGCACCGTAATCGTCCAGGTTTCAAAGCCCTTTTTGATGCGCAACTTGTCGCCGATACGGACTTGCCGCGAGGGTTTTACCCGTTCCTCATTTACCTGCACATGCCCGCCATCAATGGCTTCAACCGCCAGCGGGCGAGTCTTGAAGAATCGCGCTGCCCACAACCATTTATCAATGCGTTGGCTTACATTTTCTTCTTCAGTGGCCATGTAACGACCCTATCCTCCCACTCTGCTTCGTTCACGTCGGCGGCATAGGTAAACCGCCCGATCACCGATTGTTTCATGCGGTGAATGCTTTGTTTATCACCCGACACCAGATGATGCCATGACGGTAAATTCTTGCCCTCGTGCAGCAAACGGTAAGCGCAACTGGGCGGCATCCAATACAACTCATCCAAATTATCCGGGGTTAAATGCAGACATTCCGGCACTAAAGTTTCACGATTTGCGTAATCTTTGCATTGGCAACTCGTGCCATCCAACAAATCACACGCCACATCGGTGTAATACACCGTGCTATCTTCCTCATCTTCGAGCTTAATCAGGCAGCATTTGGCGCAATGGTCGCAAATACTTTCCCATTCCGCTTCGTTCATTTCAGCAAGACTTTTTTGTTTCCACCAAGGCGGGGTGCGGGCTTCACTTGTCATTATGCGGTTTTGCCTCCAGCAATTCCTGCTTCATCGCGGCGTAATCTTGCTGACCAGCGTAATAAAGAATCTCTTTACCGTCAGTATTCATTAAAATCGCCAAGCCTTTGCTGGGATAAAACCAGTAGTCGATTCCCGCCTGCAACGAGGCAGCACGTTCCTCCGGCTCACCAAAGCGAGCCAACACAATTTCAGGCTCGTAATTGATGACCGGCATGTAAATTAAACGCTGTACCCGCAAATCATTGGCAATTTTCACATCTGCTTCCGCCAAGGTGTGTTTCCATTGCCCACTTGCCATGCCTTCGCGCTTAGTCGTATTAGTTTGGAAACTGTCCAACTGCGCAGGCGTGGCTTGCAATTCGGCAATGATTTTCGCTTCAAACAAGCCTATCCGTTGCGTACCAAAATACGCTTCAAGGGTACGCTTACCGCTTTCATGCGCAAATACCGCCATTTCAGGGAAGCTTTGCAAACGCTTGATAACATCTTTCAGCGTGGCTTTACCAATGTCCAACTGGAACACCTGCGTATTGCCTTCGGCAGTGTTAGTCACTTGCCAAGGCAAATTATCGGGTTGTTGAGGAGGTGAGTCGCAGCCAGCCACACCAAGCGTCAAGGCAAGCAGGCTGGCAGCAATAAGGTGTTTCATATCAAACCTTTCATTCAAAATAATTCGGGTGCTGATTTAATATAATGTGAATTACGCACAAACATACGCCCCATATT
>CAYNNA010000042.1:17153-21714 GCA_964398375.1 uncultured Thiothrix sp. | reverse complement strand
TTCCTCCCACCATGCCGCTTAATAGAAGCTGGCATCACTTCCGGTCACACCCGGCGGGGGGTGAGGTTCTTCATCGGGATACGGTAGTGGGGGGGCTTAACCTTTTTGTTTAGTTGCCTTTTTCTCGGCTTTCTCTGCCTTTTTGGCTTGTTTGGCGGCTTTCTTTTCTGCTTTCTCGGCGGCTTTTTTCTCGGCTTTTAGTTGCTTCTCAGCCTTTTTCTCCGCTTTCTTTTCCGCTTTGCGGGCAGCTTTTTTCTCGGCTTTCTGGGCTTTTTTCAGCTTTTTGGCTTGTTTTGCCAGTTTCTTTTGGGCTTTTGCAGAGAGTTCGGGTTCTGGAGGGGGTTCCGGTGCTACTTCCGTCACGACTTCAACGCTTTCTACTGCTTCCATCGGTTCTGGGGTTTCGACTTCAGCTTCGACGATTGGTGGAGCGAGAATTTCTTGGGCATGAGCGATAATGAGTGGCGCGGTGTTTTCACCGATACCGGGCAGGGCAGTGAGGGCTTCCACTGACATGGCAGCCAATTGCTCGACGGTGGTAATGCCGTGTTCGGCCAGGCGTTTGACGGTGGCAGGGCCTACGTACTTGATGGCTACGACTTCTAGTTCCATTTTGCTTTTCCTTATGGTTTTGTTACTTGGAGAAATTCCTTGTCATAAAAGCTTAACATTAGCACCGTCTGAAAATGATGACAAAAACGACTATTTTTTAATCAATTAACGGTTTTGTAATAATCTTCCCCATATGTCGCCACCCGAAGTCTCTTGTCCTGTCAGTAAATAATGCAAAACATTTTCATTTTGCGTTGCCCAACGCATCTCATCACTAATCGGCCACGCCGCACACATTAGCAAACGGTCGCTCACTTCCAGCGGCTTGTCCAATTCTGGCAACATCGTGGCTTTCCCATCCCGTTTCAATAACAGCGGAATGGCAGGCAAACTTTTAACCCGCTCGCGTGGGTCACGTAGCAAATCACGTAACTGCACTTGCTCCATCAAACACGCTTTATACAATGCCGGAGTACGCACCTTATTAATTTTGATTTCCCACAAGTAAGGCACTTCATCACTGACCACGCCCAAAATTCGGCTAACCATTTGGTTTGCCCACTCATTATCTTGTCCGTGAGCAGCCTCCAGAAAATCGCTGATTAGCGGTGTCCGTAACAAAGCAAAAATTTTGTGGGCAATCACATCACCGCGTTTCATCAGCAGATCAATGTCGGCGCGATCAAACACTAGGCTGTTATCACGCTGGTTTTGCCGCGCAACCATGAAAATATCTGGGCGTAATTCGCGAGCCGTCATCAAAATCGACAAGTTACTCACGTCATCGTTTGTCCCCGCTACTACGCCTACCGCCTGTTTAATCCCGGCTTGTTGCAAGGTGGTTGCCTCTACCCCAGAGCCGATAATCGCCCCCGCCGGGGCTTGGTGGGCAATAGGGTCGGGGTCAATCACTTGCATGGGGATACCTGCTGCCTCCAGATGCCGGTGCAACGCTTTGCCAAACCGCCCAAACCCACAAATTACCCACAACCCACGCTCAGGGAATAACGGCTCACGCAATGGCTCGTGCGGAAACCCGGTCATCCACGTAAACAAGGTGTACATACCGGGTGAATGAATCGCCATTGCCAACCGCCCCGCGAACGTCTCAAACGGGTTGATGACCTCATTTTTGCCGAAAGAACGGATATTTGCCCCCGCTTCTGCGGATTCTACCCGCGCCAACACCCAGATATTGGGGTTAAGCAAGTACGCACTCAATGCCACCATCACATTGGTTTGATCGGAATCTGTCAGCGCAATCACGCCAATGCAGTAACTGTTAGTAATCCCCGCCATTTCCAAAACCGCTGGCTTGGCAGCATCGGCTAATAATCCCAGCGGGCGACGGATGTAATCATTCAGTTCCAATTCGTTGAGACGGTTTTCATCCCGGTCAATCACCACCGCTTTAATGCCTTCATCAGCCAATGCGTTGACCAAAATTCCGCCGGTATCACCGTAGCCACACACCAAATAAAACGGGGTTCGTAAGCGTTTCACACTGCGCTGAAACACGTATTCGGTACGCAATCGACGAAATGCCGGATCTTGCATAACCGTTAGCAATGAACCAATGCTATACAACCAGCCAATCACAGTCAGGTGGATAACAAACACCATCCACAATCGTTGCGCATCGGTAAACGCATAAGGAATCTCCCCAAAACCAATGGTGGAGGCGGTGTAACTAACCACATACAGTGCGTGAAAAAACGACATGTGCCAAGGTTGACCGGCGGCATCTTGCCCTTGAATCAGGGTAAAACCCAATACGGATACCGAATACACCACAATCAGCACAATCAGTGGGGTGCGCATTCGTCGCAGCAGCACATAAAAAATGTCAGGCATGGCGTTCTCCTGCCTAGCGGCGCACGGTCATGGTTTCCGCCAATAACAGAATGACTGAAACGATGTTTGCTAACAAAGCGCCGCCAGAGAAAGAAACAATCGCCACCGTCGCTTCTGTATCGAGTCCGGTTGGGCTTATGTGAGCGGCATAACCCCAGATCAGGGCAGCCATCAGCAATTGCAAATCCGCCACCAAACTGGTTGCCAGAAAAATAGCACCTAGATGGGTTCTGTCACCAAATTTCAGCACTGTGGCAATCAGGCTAACGACCAGTGCGGCGAACAATTCGTAGACATTGTGATGGGCAATGTTGTCAATGTCGCCAATGAAAAAACCGAAGTTCAGCGTCAACGCCAACAGGATAAAAAAACCGAAAATCACTTTTTCTGAATTCATGGGTAATGCTCAACTACAGGTTGTGAGCGGTAAACATAGCACAAATTGTGTAGGAGCAACGCTTGTAGTGGGTGTTTGGGGGCAAGCTCATTCAGGCTTGCGCCGCGTAAAAGGATTGTTGACGTACTATCGTACTATGCGGTTCGACACCGATGGATTATGCTTATTGTGACTACTTTGCTAATGGAGGTTATGAGCGTGTTGAATTTAGAGCTGAATGTACAACCTGCTACTGAGCAACGCTTACGCCTGTTGATGTCCCAAGTGGCAGATCAGGAGACTTTTGCACAGAACATCATCGCTTTTCAGGTGCATGAGTTGAGACGGGGTATCCTGAACCTGCGGTTGGACTTAAAAAAGTTTGAAGAGCAATATCAAATGCCCTCCGAGGTATTCTACGATCAGTTTGAACAGGGTGAGGTGGATGATAGTGAAGACTATATGCTCTGGTCAGGGTTGTATGAAATGTTGCGTGACAATCAGCAGCACTTGCAGGCATTGCAATGATCGAAGCCTATTTCGCACAAATCGAGCAAGTGCTGCAAGCTGTGCCGAATACCCAAAACCTGTCGCTTCGCAAAACCCTCTACAACAACAAACAAGGCTATATTGCGGGTTCTCTCGTATTTGATGAGGGTGACAGGTTCGACTTTGCCGAAGTCAAAAACACTGACCATGCAGGCAAGGTGAAGTATCGGTATCAGTACATGGATGCCAGTCAAACGATGATTTTTCGTACTAATTTAGGTTTATTGAGCGTAGCTCTGGTGTGCTTTTCGGAAAAGATGGTGAAAGTGCATCAATCAGTATCATTTGCTTGTTTAGACGAAGTGCTTATCCAGCTTATCGAGGACTGCCAAGCCTGCGGTGACATTGCCACGCGTTGCCCGCAGGCGGAAACGAGTTTCAGCATCCGTTTCGGTGAGAATGCGAATGGCAAATTCTTCCATCAGCTTGTTCAGGCTCACGCCGCGCCGTGTCGCCAGGGTTTTCAGGCGGTTGTGTTGTTCGTCAGGTAGACGGATTGTCATGGTTGCCATTAGTTTGTTTCCTGTAGTGCGTACAAACATGCTACTGCATTCGTCACATGCTGCATCATCTGCTTTTACGATATACTTACCCGCTTGAATCAGCAAATCTCCTTCAACCCCGAAGCAAACTGATTTTGTTCAGTTAAAAAGGAACAACGTGGCAGCTATTGACGACCTGATTGCACAAATTGAAGACAAAGCCCTGCGGGAACGGTTGCGGCTGGAGATGGGGCGCATCACCAAGGAAAAGAAATTCGGGCTGGTGTTTGAAGACCATTTGCCGGAACTGACTCCGGTGTATTCGGCGCGTGTCCGCAAGGGGTGCAATGTGGCGTTGCGGGATGGGGCGTTGTCGGCGTTGTGGCGGGTACTGGCAGTGCAAGGCGAATCCGCCGAATGCGTGAACCGCAGCACAGGCGAGAAACGCATGATCCCGTTGGTGGATTTGGTGGTGGTGCGGCAATTCGGTGAGCCGATTTTTCCCGCACTTGTGCCGGTGGAGCGTGTCCAGAATGGCGCGGATGATGCGCTTTGGCACACGCTGATTGAAGCCGACAATTACCACGCGCTGCAATTGCTCGAATACCTCTATGCTGGGCAAGTGGACTGTATCTACATTGACCCGCCCTACAATTCCGGCGCAAGTGACTGGAAATATAACAACAACTATGTCGATAAAAACGACCAGTGGCGACACAGCAAATGGCTGGCGATGATGCAACGCCGC
>CAYNNA010000042.1:0-17053 GCA_964398375.1 uncultured Thiothrix sp. | reverse complement strand
TTGCGTTTCTTCATCGCCAACAAACCCGATGCGCTGATTCTGGATTTTTTTGCGGGTTCTGGCACTACCGCCCATGCGGTGATGCGGCTCAACCGTCAGGATGGCGGGGGTCGTCGCACGATTCTTGTCACCAACAACGAAGTTTCTGCCGAGGAGCAAAAAACACTTCAAGAACAGGGGTTACGTGCTGGTCATCCTGATTGGGAGAAGCACGGTATTTGCCAGCAAATCACTTTGCCGCGTTTGGCTGCTGCCATCACGGGCAAAACACCGGAAGGTGAACCCGTCAAAGGGGATTACAAGTTTACCGACGAATTTCCGATGAGCGACGGTTTCCCCGCCAATCTGGAATATTTCCGGCTGGATTTTCTGGACAAGAACCAAGTCGCACTCGGTCGCCAGTTCCGCGAGATTTTGCCGATCCTGTGGCTCAAAGCCGGGGCAATCGGCACACGCCCAGAAATTCCCGCCAACCAACCGATTCCGCCGATGCTGATTCCTGAGCAAAACCCGTTTGCCGTGCTGGTGGATGAATCACACTTTGCAACCTTCCTTGAACAAGTGGAAGCCCGCCCCGACCTGACCCATGTGTTTCTGGTGACGGATGCCGAGGAAGCCTTTCAGGAAATGGCAGCGCAACTTAACGTGCCGCATATCATGCAACTGTACCGCGACTATCTGGAAAACTTCGTCATCAACAAAGGGGAGGCAGCAGCATGAAAATCCGCCTGTTCGACTTTCAGGAAGAAGCACTGGAACGGCTGCGCTCCACACTGGCAGAAATCCGCCCGTTTGCCACCGTGGAAAAACCCAAGGCGATTTCCTTTTCCGCCCCCACGGGCGCGGGCAAAACCATTGTGATGACCGCACTGTTTGAAGACATTTTGTTTGGCAGGGAAGATTTTGAAGCACAAGCCGATGTCGTCATTTTGTGGGTTTCAGACATGCCGGAACTGAATGAACAGACCCGTCTGAAAATCGAAGGCAAATCCAATCGCATCCGTACCCGGCAACTGGTGAACATTGATGCCCATTTCGATGCCGAACGGCTCAGGGGCGGTAACATCTATTTCATCAACACCCAAAAGCTGGGCAGCGAAAAGCTCCTGACCCGCAAGGGTGACGGGCGGACATACCCGATTTGGGAAACCCTGACCAACACGGCAAAACACCAGCCAGACCGCTTTTATGTGGTGATTGACGAAGCCCATCGCGGCATGAAAAGCGGCACCAAAGCCGCCAGCACCGCGCAAACCATCCTGCAACGCTTCTTGCTGGGTAGCCCGGAAGATGGCTTGTGCCGGATGCCGCTGGTCATCGGCGTTTCTGCTACCCCCAAACGTTTTGAAGAACTGTTGAACAGCAACGATGGCTACGCCCTGCACAAGGTTTACATCAAGCCGGAAGATGTACGCGAATCCGGCTTGCTCAAAGACCAGATCATCATCCACCACCCCGACGGTGAAACGCAGGCGGAAATGTCACTGCTGGCAGAAGCCGCCAACCGTTGGCGCAAAGTCAGTGAACACTGGCAGGCGTATTGCAAAAAGCAGCAGGAACCAGGCACCATCTGGCCTATCCTCGTCATTCAGGTGGAAGATGGCACAGACAAGGCACTGACCAAAACCAGCCTCCCCACCTGCCTGTCAACCATTGAAAGCGTGCTGGATCGCCGCTTGCGTGAACTGGAGGTGGCGCACACCTTTAATGACAGTGGCGACATGGATGTGGAAGGCCGCCGTATCCGCCATGTGGAAGCCTCGCGCATTGACGAAGATCCCAATATCGGCATCGTGATTTTCAAGATGAACCTGTCCACGGGCTGGGATTGCCCCCGTGCCGAAGTGATGATGTCGTTCCGGCGGGCAAACGACCACACCTACATTGCCCAATTGTTGGGGCGGATGGTGCGTACCCCGTTGGCGCGGCGCATCGAAGCCGACGCGCTGTTGAACGACGTTCACCTGTTCTTGCCGCATTACAACCAGGATTCGGTCAAGGCCGTCATCGAGTCGCTGAAGAATGCCGAGGAAGTGCCGCCGGTTACGATTACCGACGGGCGCGAAGCCGTCACACTCTACCGGCGCGAAGGCATGGATGAGGTGTTTGCCGCCATTAGCGAACTGGTCACGTACCGGGTAAATGCCGTGCGCAAACAAAGTGCCTTGCGCCGCCTGATGGGCTTGGGGCGCGGCCTTACCCACGACCAGATGGCAGAAACCGCACAGGATAGCGTCAAACAGCAGCTTGTCGACAAGATGACGAGCGAAATCCGGCAGTTAAGCGCATCCGGCACACTGGCAGAACAAGCCAGACAGATTACCGGCATCCGCCTGAAAACCGTTGCTGTCACCCACGGCACATACATTGCCGAGGAGGGCGCAACCTATACCATCGACGCGGCATCAGCCGACATTGACCGCCACTTCCAGCAAGCGGGGCGTTTGTTGGGCAACGGTTTGCACATGGACTATTGGCGCACCCATGCTGACCGTGACGCGGACGAGGTGAAAGTGGAAATGGTTGTCCTGAGCCAGAACCAGCCCGCGATGCAACAACTGGAACTGTTCGCAGAACAGCAGTTTGACAGCCTGTATGCTGCCCACAAACGCGACATTGGCAAAATGAAGGAACAGCGCCGCAAGCACTATGAACGGCTGCGCCTTGCCACCGCTGACCCGCAACCCATCGCGTGGGTACTGCCGGAAAGCATTGATTTCAGCCGTTCCAAAGAGGCTGCGGCCTATGACAAACACCTGTTCCTGCAAGAAGATGGCTTGTTCCGGGCAGACCTTGGCACATGGGAACGGGAAGTCCTGAACATCGAGCTTGCCAACCCTGCGGTCATCGGCTGGCTACGCAATGTAGACCGCAAACCGTGGTCGCTGGAAATCCCTTATGAGGACAGCGGCAGCATCAAGCCTATGTTCCCCGACTTATTGATTGTCCGCCAAGATGCAAAAGGCTACCTGTTCGACATTATTGAACCCCATGATCCAAGCCTGAAAGACAATGCGGGGAAAGCTGTCGGTTTAGCCAAATTTGCCGAAAAACACTGGATGCTGTTCGACCGCATTCAACTGATCCGTAAACAAAAAGCAGCCGATGGCAACGAACATTATTTCCGGCTCAATATCGGGGATGACGTAATACGCAAAAAAATATTGGGCGTGACCAGCAACAGCCACCTTGACCAACTCTTTGCTGTTGAAGCAAAGCCCTGACAGGTACGGCACATGCAAGACCTCCACTGGCAAATCCCCCCCAACCCCGCCAAAGCCCTGATGCTGGCAAAACGCCAACTCAGCGAACTGGTCTGCGATGCCGTCAATCTGGAAGGCATCAACATGACCCTGCCGGAAGTCCAGACTCTACTGGACGGTATCACCGTGGGCGGCCACAAACTTTCCGACCAGCAAATCACCGTCAACCAGGGCAACGCATGGCGGTTGCTGTTTGACTGGCTTGAACGCGGCGAATTTACGGTTTCCGCCGCCAAAGCCTGTGCGCTCCATGCCGTCGCTGGCAAAGAAGAAGCCCTGGAATGGGGGCATTTCCGCACAGGTGGCGTCTTCATCGCTGGAACCGATTATATGCCGCCGCCAGCCGCTGAACTGCCCGCCCGCTTCGCGGCAATGGTCGCTGACCTCGCACACATCGGCGACATTTACGACCAGGCCATCCACATCTTCCTGACCATGGCGCGTTGCCAGTTTTTCTACGACGTGAACAAGCGCATGGGGCGTTTCATGATGAACGGGCATCTGCTCCAGCACGGCTACCCTGCCATCAACCTGCCCGCCAAGCGCCAACTGGAGTTCAACACCTTGATGCTGGCGTTTTATGCGTCGGGCGATGAAACCGCCATGAATGCGTTCCTGCGCTCGTGCATGGATGAGCGGGTGGTGCGGATCATGCGCGGTTCATAACGCGCTACCTGTGTTATTCTGCACGGTATTTTATACAAGTGGGTGACTGATTTATGAAGCGTTTCCACTGTATTTGCGGTCAGGAGGTGTTGTTTGAAGACAAAGAATGCCCCTGTTGTGGCAGAGCATTAGGGTTTAACCCGGATACGTTAGAAATGTTAGTGTTGAGTCGTGCGCCGCATTTGCGGGTGTGTGAGTTGCGTGAGCATTCGGTGGGGTGTAATTGGTTATTGTCGCACGCCGATAAACACAAGCAGTGCTATTCGTGCCGGTTGACGCGCACGGTTCCGGCACAAAATATCCCGATCAACGTGCAGCGTTGGACGGTATTGGAACGGGCGAAACGGCGCTTGGTGTATTCGTTGCTGACCTTGAGGTTGCCGTTAGTGGGGCGGGAACAAGATCCGTCTTTTGGCATGGTGTTTGATTTTTTGGAAGATCAGCGCACCAACCCACTGGTGAAAAAAAGGGTGGTTTACACCGGGCATAAAAATGGGGTGATTACTTTACATGCTGTTGAAGCCGATGAGGCGCATCGGGTCACAGCGCGTGAACAATTAAAGGAACGTTACCGCACGGTGCTGGGGCATTTGCGCCATGAAAGCGGGCATTATTATTGGGACAAATTGGTGCGGGATTCGGCATGGTATCCGCGTTTCCGCAATTTGTTTGGTGGCGAGGAAAATTACCGCGAATCACTGGATTGTTACTACGCTTATGGCGCGATTCCGCAGTGGGAAAAACGCCACATTAGCGCGTATGCCAGCGCCCACCCGTGGGAGGATTGGGCGGAAACCTGGGCGCATTACCTGCACATTATGGATACGCTGGAAACCGCGACCAGCTTTGGTTTAATTCATCGTGAGGCGGTTGATCCCGACGGTTTCCATTTATTAATGCAAGAATGGCGGCAACTCTCGCGCACCATGAATGCGCTCAACCGCAGCATGGGGCAGCCGGATGCTTACCCCTTTACGCTGTCACGGCAGGTTATTGTGAAACTGCGCTTTATTCACCAACTGGTGACAGGCTCAGAAGGTATGTAAGTTGCTATCGGGTTTAGCGTGGGCTTCCAACCTGGGCATGGAGCGGAATGCTTGGTTCAACTGATTCGCCCATTCGTGGCGGATTTCGAGTAAATACGGGTCTTCCGCGTCAAACTTGTAGTGTTTGGGGGCGTTGAACTGGTCGCGTGGATAAATCAAGACTTCAATCGGTGGCCCGACGCTGGCGTTACTTTTCATGGTGGAATCCATCGAGATCAGCGAGCAAATGGCGGCATCTTCCAGCGAGGCAGTGCGGGTGATAAAGCGATCCAGCACGGGTTTGCCGTATTTGCTTTCACCGATTTGCAAATAAGGGGTGTCATCTGAGGAGGTAATGTAGTTACCTTGTGGGTAAATCATGTAGATGTTAGGGTTGCGCCCTTGAATCTGCCCGCCGAGGATCAACGTGGCATCCGGTACAAAGCCGGTTTGTTCGGTGTGTTTGCGAATTCGGTTGACTAGCACATCGCCTAAGTATTCGGCAATATCTGCCAGATAACTTAATGTATTGATATTGCGAGGTGCGCTTTCCAGCACATCACGGCGGATTTGTTGAATCACGCCTTGGGTGGTGGCGAGATTGCCCGCACTCATGATCACTAAACAGCGGTCAGGGTTAGTCATGCAGCGGTGCATCTTGCTGTAAGTGCTGACATGATCAATGCCTGCGTTAGTACGTGAATCAGAGGTTAAAACAAGCCCATCATCGAGAGAAATGCCGATACAATATGTCATGTCAGTTCATGGGGTGGTTGAGGTGCAGATAACTTATTAGACTCTTTGTAATAGGTCAATGTTCCATTGATATTGTTTGCTACTTTACGATGATAATAGTGTTTTTTAGGATAAATGATGCGTATGTCAAGCTGGTTTATTGCCGATTTGCATTTGGATGAGTCGCGCCCCGGCGCGATACGCTTATTATTGGCTTTGTGTGAGCAACTTAAAGGCAGCGCTGAGGCGCTGTATATTCTCGGCGATTTGTTTGAATATTGGGTGGGTGATGATGCACTGGAAACGCCGCATACAGCGACACTTGCACCCGTGGTGATGGCATTGAGGCAACTCAGTGACAGTGGTGTGCGACTTTATTTTCAGCACGGTAATCGTGATTTTTTGGTGGGTGAGCGCTTCGCTGCGGTAACGGGTTGCACGTTATTGCCCGAACAGCAGATCATTGATTTATATGGGACGCCAACGTTGCTGTTACACGGTGATACCTTGTGTACTGATGATGTCGATTATCAGCAGATTCGGCAACTCTTTCGCAGTCCGCAGTGGCAGCAACAGTTTTTGGCGCTGCCGTTAACCGAGCGGATTCGCCAAGCGGAAGCGATGCGTGCGCAAAGTCGCCTGAGTATGCAAGGCAAGGCGGAGGCGATTTTGGATGTGAATCCTCAGGCTGTGGCAGCAGTGCTGCAACAGGTTGGCGTAACGCGCATGATTCATGGGCATACTCATCGCCCCGCCGTGCATGATTTTTTGTTGAATGGACAAGCCGCGCAGCGGATAGTGCTGGGTGATTGGCACGCAAAGCGAGGAAGTTTTTTGCGAGTTGACGCTGACACAATGGCGCTGGAGTTTTAATGATGCGTCGTTGTGTTTGGTTATGGTTATTGTGCTGTCCATTCGGAACATTAGCAAATGCCGCAGCACCCGCGTTAGAACCCGTCACTGTGCAATTAAAATGGCAACCGCAGTTCCAGTTTGCGGGGTATTATGCTGCGTTGGAATACGGCTTTTTCCAAGAAGAAGGGCTGGATGTCACGTTAATACCCGGTGGTTCCGACATTGCGCCGTTGCTTGAAGTTCTGGAAGGGCGGGCGGATTACGCAATTGAGGCGGGGGAGTTGGTGTACTACCGTTTGCAAGGCAAGCCGGTGGTAGCCTTGGCGAGTATTTTCCAGCATTCGCCCGCGATGTTAATGACGGATGGCAAAGCCGGTTTGCGCACCCCACACGATTTAGCCCATAAACGCATTGGGATGCAGGTCGGTGGGCAGCCGATTGTGGAAATCGCCGCGATGTTTGTGAACGAAGGGGTGACGCTGGATGCGCTGGCATTGCAGCCGAATCGACCGGGCATGGACGCGTTGCTGTCTGGGCAGGTGGATGCGGACTACGGTTACATGACCAATGAGCCGTTTTTAAACCAGCAAGCGGGACGCGATATTCACTACATTCAGCCGATTAATTACGGAGTGGATTTTTACGGCGATACCTTGTTTACCAGTGAACGGCAAGTGCGAGAGCATCCGGCACAAGTGGCAGCGTTACGTCGTGCGGTGGTGCGGGGTTGGCAATATGCGATGGAAAATCCTGATGAGATGATCAACGTATTGCTGGAACGTTACCCGCAGTTGAATCGTGAGGCGTTGCAGTTTGAAGCGGCACATAGGCTGCTTTCAATAACTTCATTCACCCCGATGATCAAGCGCAGGTGAAAGTTGAGATTGCGGCAGCTTTGGCAGCGCAACAGTCGTTCCGCTTGACCTATCGGATGAAGCATTGGAGTGGTGCGTGGCGTTGGGTCTGGGATCAGGGGCACTGTGTCGAGTGGTCGGCAACGGGTGAGCCGTTGATACTGGAAGGCTTGATCATGGATATTACCGCGCAGGTCGATATTCAACGGGAGTTGCAACAAGCCAAAGAGCAAGCCGATGCAGCGCAGGTCGATATTCAACGGGAGTTGCAACAAGCCAAAGAGCAAGCCGATGCAGCGACCCGTGCCAAATCCATTTTCCTTGCCAATATCAGCCATGAAATCCGCACCCCGTTGAATGCGGTCACGGGCTTGGCGCAATTGCTGCAACAAGAAGGCTTACAGGGCAAACAGCGCGATTACGCGGAAAAACTGCATAGCTCTTCACGCTTATTACTGGGTATCGTTGAAGATGTGATGGACTTTTCCTGTATCGAGGCAGGGGAGGTGGTGTTACGCCCTATGCCGTTTAACTTACAGGGCATTCTGCAAAGTGTCCGGCACATTGTTCAAGATTCCATCGCGGGTAAGGGCTTGGCATTTCATCTGGAAGTGCAAGATGCGATCCCCGCAGTGCTGGTGGGCGACCCGTTGCGCTTGAGCCAAGTATTAAATAATTTACTGATTAATGCGGTTAAATTTACCAATAAGGGTAGTATCTCCCTGCATGTGAGTTTGGTAGCACCGATAGCTGATAAGGTTAGGCTGCAATTCAATGTGCGGGATACGGGGATCGGGATTCCGGCGAATCAGCGCGAAAGCTTGTTTGAGCCATTCGTGCGGATTGATGCGGGCGAGCATGAAGCGGTGAAGGGTGCAGGGTTGGGCTTATCCATTAGCCGCCATTTGGTGGAATTGATGTGGCGCAATTGCGAGCGATATTGGTGCGGTGGTTGGCGGGTCGAACGTCGCTTTAATCCAACACCCGCTTCGCCGGAAAACACGCTTTAAACTCAGTATGCCCCGGTTTGCTGGTAATCGTCAGCTTGCCGTTATGCCACTGCATGACGTGTTTCACAATCGCCAGCCCTAAACCTGTGCCACCGCTGGCACGCGAGCGCCCTTCATCCACGCGGTAAAAGCGTTCGGTTAAATGTGGCAGGTGTTTCTCAGGAATGCCAGCACCATTGTCGATCACACTCAGGCAAGCTTGCGCATCATCCGTGCTTTCCCAGCGAATGCGGATAGTGGTGCCAGCGGGAGTATGTTTCACCGCATTCGCCAGCAAGTTGGTGATCACGCTGTTAATGTCTTTTTCCGAGCCGCACACGCATAAATCGGGTTCAATTTGGGCTTCCAATAGGTGTGTATCACTTGCCAAGGTGTCGCGGATGACGTGGATGCTGTTTTCTAACATCGCAGGCACATCGACACGGTTGCCCATCAATGGGGTGATTTCCTGACTTTCCAGTCGTGACAATACCAGCATGTCGCTGATGATTTGCTGCATCCGGGCAGCTTGTTCGCGGGATTGTTGCAAGGGATCGCGTAAATATTCCGGTAGTTCCGGGTCTTGCTCAAACAACTCGATGTAGCCAGTCAGCACAGTCAGTGGGGTGCGCAATTCGTGAGAGGCGTTGGCAATGAATGCCTTACGGGTTTTTTGCAATTGTATGCCTTCACTAATGTCGCGCACGCTCAACACCCGTGAGCCACCTTGCAAGGGCAATAACCGCGCCCGCAGGGTCAGGTTGCTATTGCGTGGTGCGGGAAAAGTGACTTTGCGTTCGCTGTTTTCTTCCAGCAATTTGTGTAAGTCGGGGTTACGTAACAAGGTGTCGATACGCTTACCCCTGTCGGTTGCATTGATGATATTGAGCAGTTTAGCAGCGGATTTGTTCGCCCACTGAATGTGGTTGTCAGCATCCAGCAAAATCGCTGCATCTGGCAATACGGATAACACATTGTCAAAGCGTGTCAGCAATTCTTTTTGCTTTTGCTTGCGTTCGGCACTTTTTTGTTGGGACTTGTGGAACAAGTAAGCAATCTGTTCCCATGCACCGTCACTGTCGGGCATTTCTTCCGGTTTTTGCCCATTGGTTAGCCAACGTTGTAATTGGTAGAGTTTGTGCAACATCCAGCCAATATAACCCAGCAAAATAAGTACCATCGTGAGAAATGGGTAAGGGGTTAACCATGCGAGCAAAAAACCGCAGCCTACTACGAGGACTAGCCGGTAGCGTTCCACACTCCAATAGTTGTTCGGCATCAATCACCTGTTGATTCGATTGCACTGAATAAATAGCCAGCACCCCGGATAGTTTGAATCACATTCTCGGCGGCGTGGGTCTTCAAGGTTTTGCGCAAGCGTAACACATGCACATCAACGGTGCGTTCTTCGATATAGGTATTTTGACCCCATACAAAGTCCAGCAATTGAGCGCGGGAATAGACTTTTTCGGGGTGCTGCATGAAAAATTCTAGCAGGCGGTATTCGGTCGTGCCGAGATGCACGGGTATGCCGTCAATGCGCAACTGGTGCGCATCTTGGTTGAGTTGCAAACGCCCAGCATTGATCACCCGTTGTTCGTCGAAACCCTCGGAACGGCGTAATAGGGCTTTGATCCGCGCACTCAGGGCTTTGAGTGACACAGGTTTCATGAGGTAATCATCCGCACCCGCATTCAACCCGTGAATCATGTCATCTTCTTCGCTTTTGGCGGTGAGCATGATAATGGGAATATCGCGGGTCAGTGGATCATGGCGAAAACGTCGGATGAGTTCGGGGCCGGAAACGTCCGGCAGCATCCAATCCACCAGCATTAAATCCGGTGGGCTGGATGCGGCTGCATCACGGGCGGCACGGGCATCCGCCGCTTCCGTCACCACATAGCCTTCGCGCTCCAGCGAAAAGCGAATCATGGAACGGATAGCGGCTTCGTCCTCAATACACAGAATGTGTTTTTTCATGGCGAGAAGAACCCCTCACCCCCTAACCCCCTCTCCCTCAAGGGGCGAGGGGGAACAAGAGATGGGTGACTCTTAGCCCCTCTCCCCTTGAGGGAGAGGGGTTGGGGTGAGGGGTTCTTCAACTTACTCACCCAACAACGTTTCGCGAATGCTTTCTAAGTTGGTGTGGCGCACGTCCTTGCCTTTCACCAGATAAATCACGTATTCGCAAATGTTTTTGCAGTGATCGCCGACCCGTTCCAGTGACCGCGCACACCAAGTGACGTTCAGGCTGTCTTTGATATTGCGTGGGTCTTCCAGCATACGTGTGTAGAGTTGGCGGGTAATGGAATCGAATTCGTCATCCACTTGTTGGTCGTTTTTTACCACCTGCATGGCTTGGGCAACGTCCAAACGTGCCAGCGCGTCCAAGGTATCGCTCAGCATGGCTTTGACGTGTTCGCCCAAGTGACGCAAGGAATTGTGCAAGTCGCCGTAGGTGGCTGTTTCGGTCATTTCCACCGCGTAACGCCCGACTTTTTCGGCTTCGTCACCGATGCGTTCAAGGTCGGTAATCACTTTGATAATGGTGATCAGCAAGCGCAAATCGCTGGCGGCTGGCTGGCGACGCGCAATGATTTCTGCGCAATGTTCGTCGAGCGAGACTTCCATTGCATTGATTTCATGGTCGGAATACGCGACTTTTTCACCTAAAGCACTGTCACGCTCCAACAGTGCCTTGATGGCATTGGTGACTTGGGTTTCGACTAAGCCGCCCATTGTCATCAGTTTGCTGCGAGCTTCTTCCAGCTCGTGATTGTATTTTTGAGAGGTGTGTTGTGTTGTGTTCATGCTTTCCATACCCCGTACCGCCTTAGCCGAAGCGGCCTGTAATGTAATTTTCAGTTAATTGGTGTTGTGGGTTGGTGAAGACAGTTTTAGTGTCATTCAGTTCAACCAGATAGCCCAGATGGAAATAAGCGGTACGTTGTGAAATCCGCGCCGCTTGTTGCATTGAGTGGGTCACGATGCAAATAGTAAAGCTTGCCCGCAATTCGTCAATCAATTCCTCGATAGTCGCAGTGGCAATCGGGTCAAGTGCGGAGGTCGGTTCATCCATCAGGATAACTTCCGGGCTGACCGCAATCGTGCGAGCAATGCACAAACGTTGTTGCTGACCACCGGAAAGCCCCGTGCCAGGGGATTGCAGACGGTCTTTGACTTCCTTGAATAAACCGGCTTTGGTTAAGCTTTGTTCCACAATATCATCCAATTCGGCGCGGTTAGCAGCCAAACCGTGCAGACGCGGGCCATAGGCTACGTTGTCATAGATGGATTTCGGGAACGGGTTCGGTTTCTGGAATACCATGCCAACACGAGCACGCAGCAGTACCGGGTCTTGTTCTTTGCCGTGAATATCCTCACCATCGAGCTTTATGTCACCGGTCACGCGGCAGCCCGCAATGGTGTCATTCATGCGGTTCAGGCAGCGCAGGAAAGTGGATTTGCCACAACCGGATGGACCGATCATGGAAATGACTTCGTTTTTCCCGATGTCCATATTCACATCGAAAATCGCTTGCTTGGTATCACCGTAAAATACGTTCACGCCCCGGCAGAAGAATTTGGTGTCTTTGCCATCCAGATACGGTTTGCCGATCGTGCCGTCAATGGTGTGGGCAAATTCTTCACGTCCGCCGCTGGCGGCGGTGCTAAATTTGGGTACTGCTTTGCTTGTCATATCAATTGTCGCTTCAGTCATCGGGTTCACCTTCATAGGCTAAAGGGTAAGGTAATTTAGGTTAAGAGTCACACACTATGATGAGCCGGGATCACCAGCGACGCTCAAAGCGTTTACGCAGGATGACGGCGAGCAGGTTCATCGACACCAAGAATGCCAGTAGTACCATAATCGCGGCTGAGGTGCGTTCAATAAACGCACGTTCCGGGCTGTCAGACCACAGGAATATCTGTACCGGCAACACGGTTGAGGGTGAGGTCACGCTACTGGGGACATCCATAATGAAGGCAACCATACCGATCATCAGCAACGGGGCGGTTTCACCCAAGGCTTGCGCCATGCCGATAATCGTGCCGGTGAGGATGCCCGGCATTGCCAACGGTAATACATTTTGGAACACGGTTTGGCTTTTGGATGCACCGATACCCAAAGCACCTTCGCGGATGGAAGGTGGCACAGCGCGTAATGCCGCACGGGTAGCAATGATAATAGTCGGCAAAGTCATCAGCGTCAGTACTAACCCGCCCACCAACGGTGCAGAACGTGGCATTCCAAATAGCTGGATAAATACCGCCAAGCCCAATAAACCAAACACGATGGACGGCACCGCAGCGAGGTTATTGATATTGACCTCAATCAAATCAACCCAGAAATTGTTCTTGGGCGCAAACTCTTCCAGATAAATTGCCGCAGCCACCCCAATCGGGAAGGATAAGGCAAGTGTCACCAGCAAGGTGTAGAACGAGCCAATTAAGGCACTTAAAATCCCTGCTTCTTCCGGTTCGCGGGAATCGCCCCGTGTGAACAGTATGGTGTTAAACTGACTGTCGATACGTCCATCTGCTTCCAGTTTATCCAACCAAGCCAATTGGAAGTCCTTGATGCGGCGATCTGCTTCCGGGAGGGTACGATCAACATTGCCCTTGTAATAGGTGTCAATATCATCATCGGCTAACACCCATACGGATTGGCTAGTGCCGATCAAAGCGGGGTTAGCCATAACCTGACGTTGCAGTTCATACTGCGCATCGCCACTCACTAAGCCTTTAAGGGCTTTCTTTTCCTTACGCTCTTCTACACCCGGAATCAGCGTATTCAAGCTGTTTTGTATCACCGTATTGTAATTGGCGGTGCGTAATTGCTCAGGTGTGGCATCGGCGGTGACACCAAGGGTTTGCGCATCCAATTGCACATCCAGTTTGATGTAAGTGCTGGTGAAGGCGGGATAGCCTTTGCCAATAATATCAGCCAGCAAAATCACCAAGAACAAAACGCTCAAGGCAATGGCGGTTAAACCATAAAAGCGAAAGCGTTTTTCGCGGGCGTAGCGTTTCCCTAGGGTCGCTTTAACTTTCTCAGTCGTGGTACTCATGACAATCGCTCCTAAGTTAATCGTATTGTTCGCGGTATTTGCGCACGATATGCAGTGCCACCACGTTCAGAATCAAAGTAACAACAAATAGGCTTAAGCCAAGGGCGAATGCCGCCAAGGTTTTGGCACTGTCAAATTCCTGATCACCGGTGAGCAATTTCACAATGTATACCGTGACGGTCGTGACGGAATCCAGCGGGTTCACCGTTAAGTTGGCAGCCAGACCTGCTGCCATGACCACGATCATGGTTTCACCGATTGCCCGCGAAGCCGCTAACAGAAATGCGCCCACAATCCCCGGCAATGCCGCTGGCAAGATAACCTGTTTGATGGTTTCCGACTTGGTAGCACCCATGCCGTAAGAGCCGTCACGCAGCGACTGTGGCACGGCGTTGATAACATCATCGGATAACGACGACATAAATGGGATAATCATAATCCCCATAACCAAGCCTGCTGCCAGCGCACTCTCCGAAGCCACGCTCAGCCCCAGTGATTCACCCAAGTCACGAATAAACGGGGCAACCGTGAGGGCGGCGAAAAAGCCATAAACCACGGTAGGAATACCCGCCAACACTTCCATAGCAGGTTTTGCGTAAGCACGTAATTTAGGCCCAGCGTATTCAGACAGGTAAATAGCTGACATCAACCCTAAAGGCACGGCAACCAACAAAGCAATAAATGAGATCAGCAGTGTCCCGACAAATAAGGGGACTGCACCGAATGCACCGGAACTACCCGCCTGATCCGCCCGCATCGCGGTTTGCGGACTCCAGTGCGTCCCAAACAGAAAGTCAGTCGCGGGGACATGCCCAAAAAAGCGGTAGGATTCAAACAAGACCGAGAACACAATCCCCACCGTAGTCAAAATCGCAACGGAAGCACAACCAATCATAATGAACTGCACCACCCGTTCCACCTGATTACGTGCACGGGTTTTGGGTTTCACATGACGCAAACCAATGAATATCCCTGCAATTGCCAGTGCCAACACCAACACCGTTTTGATGGTATTGCTCAGAGACTGCATCTGCTGGTATTCCTCTGCCGCTGCTTTGAGTGCGGGTTCAGCGGTTGCCAGTTGTGCAGGGTCGTTTGCCAGAGTATGGATACGGTTAGTGGTAAGACTCAACTCATCCGCCGATTTACCCTGATATTCCGCTGGCAAGTTCGACATCATGTTGGAGTTTAACAGTGGCTTTTCTGTTATTGACCACAAGGCAAATACTAGCAACGCCGGAATAATCGCCCAGACAACCACCAAATACCCGTAGTAGCTGGGCAAGGAATGCAGGTCGTTACCACCACGTTTCACTGGGGTGGCGAGTGCAAGTGAGCGTTTGCGCCCGATGTAATAGCTGAATGCCGCTAACACCGTTAGCGTCAGCAAGATACCCAAGGTACTCATGAAAACTCCTGATTGGGACTGTTCGGTCAGGTTGAAAGATCGCGGCTCGGATTGTAGGCGCGAAGTATGACAATATTATTACAAGCTGTTAATGGTTTTATGCCGCTTGCAATAAACCCACGTCGCTGACCGGGCGGCGTTGCAAACTGCCTTGCACAAAATGGCGGTGGTAGCGGGTATTGAGGTTGTTCACATCCAGCAAGATGAAAATATCAGCAACGTTGAAATCAGGGTCAAGGCACGGTTCGCCCGCTACCTAGGCACCGAGTTTCAAGTAGGCTTTCAGCAGCGGTGGCATATTCACTTTGGCGGCGGGTTGCGCTGGCAGTAAGTGCATCAAGGGTTTAACACGCAATTCAGCAGGAGCGAGGTTGTTGGTGCGGGCTTCCTGCATGATTGCCGAGGCTTGTGCGCCGCCGTCGTTCATGCTGATGCTGGCGCAACCGAACATGAAATCCACACGGTGCATTTCCATGAATTGTGCCAAACCCAGCCATAACATGCCGATACCCGCACCATTGCGGAAGTCGGGGTGAATGCAGGTACGCCCGATTTCAATCGCGTTGCCCTTGAGCTGAGGGAACAGATTGCGCAGGTCGAATTCGTTTTCGGAGTAGAAACTGCCTGCTTTGCGAGCGTTTGTCGTGGTGAGGATACGGGTGGAACCAACCACTTCATTATTATCAGTACGACGCACTAGCAGGTGATGGCAGTAATCGTCGTAATGGTCACGGTCGATGCCTTCCGCCGCACTTTCTAATTGTGCGCCTTGCTCTTTAGCGAAGATTTCATAGCGCAGGCGTTGCGATGCGTACACATCAGCGGGGGTGGCAGCGAGTTCTACGCGCAATTGCGGCAGATGTGGGCGTAAGTGTTGGTGGCTGTCGTGGTGAATAGCGACGGTCATAGGTTGCACTCCTTTCATAATATCGCGCCAGCTTATGAAAGGAGTGTGACAGGGGAATGACGGTTATTTTGCAGGGAGGTTAAATGTATGTAAGCAGCCCCATTTACAACCTATCCCACTCTGGCAAATCGGGATTATGCGGCACTTTGTCCAGCAAGGCCGCGACCTTTTGTTTCAGTGCATCAAGGCTTTTGCCACGTAACCGTTCTTCAATGCTGGATAGGGTTTCAAGCTGGCTCAATTGTGTTGTCAGCAAATAATTTGCCAGATTATTCAGCGATACGCCCTGAAGTTTCGCTTGCTGTTCCAGCCTGCTTTTCAATTCGCCGGGAACGCGCAAGGTGACAATTTGTGTTTTGATCATGCTGGTTTCACTCATGACGGCTTCTCCACAGTTTGCAAAAATCGCTGGGGGTCACGATGCCAAAACTTGCACCTCGCCACTCAGCATTTTTGAAGTCTTTGACATTGGATGTGATCAGGTAATCGCTGTTGCTAGTAAACGCACACTCGAAGATCAGGTTGTCACCTTCATCAACCAGATTGGGGCGCAACCGATAGTAAATGACATGTTTACGCGCCAATAGCAGTAAAGTGTCAATGATGTCATCAATATCCGCTCTTGCCAGTTTGTGCAAACGGCTGGTATCCGGGCGTTTGAGGACATCATCGTATTCCAGAACTACCGACGTGGACAGCGCGAGCCTGATTTTCTCCTCCAGAATCAGATGCAAAATGAAGTTCGACGCTCCGTTTGCGCTAATTAGGGCTGCGAGCAGCACGTTGGTGTCTAGTGTTACTATCATGCCTTATATGATAGCGTATACGCATACAAATTCAACTTGCGGATGCAGCCGTTGCCAATGCGCCCGCAACGCTGCGTGCTGGCGACAGGCTGGCTCATGTGTCGGTTTCCTCATACAAATCAGCGAGGAAATCTTGCCAAGGGTTTTCGAGGGGTGCGTCATTTTCAACATTGGCGCGGGTGTCGGCACTCTTGAGCAAATCTAGCACAGCTTGTATCCGATGACGCGGGATTAACATCAACTCGGCATTCAACCCATCGGCAACCAGTTTCAGGGTGTCGAGGTTGGCATTGCCACCGGCTTCAATGCGCTGGTATCGCTGTTGACCCATGCCGATGCGGGTTTTCATAGCGGCTTGGGTTAGCCCCAAATGGCGGCGGCGGGTGCGGATTTGATCGTGGATAGGCATGATTCCTCCTTAAACACCATGTTAGCTGTTTTTTTCTATTTTTACAGCTTAAACGCTGTTTTTC